>JAYRQH010000039.1:0-9157 GCA_041910715.1 Bergeyella sp. | reverse complement strand
AGGATTGAAATTCAATTTTTTAGAAATTTAAACATATCAAAAAACTTAACTATGAAAATTGTAAAAACCGTGGTCTTTGTGCTTTTCGCATTGATGTTTATCAACGCCGGACTCGACAAATTCCTTCATTACATGCCCGTTCCGCCAATGAGCCCAGAAATAACCAAAGTGAATGAAGCAATGGGAACCATCAAATGGCTTATTCCGCTTGTTGGATTTATAGAACTGCTTTCGGGAATTCTTATTCTCTTTCCGAAAACCAGAACTTTAGGAGCCATCATGATTTTGCCAATATTAATCGGAATTCTGATGCACAACGCCACCTTCATGCCCGAAGGATTGATATTTGCTGGAGTTTTATTCCTCATCGAAATCTGGATGCTTGTGGATAGCAAAGAAAAAATCAAACACTTGGTTGCCTAAAGTTTTAATGATATCAAAACTTGTCTTACGGCAAGTTTTTTTTGTTCTATTCAGACTAAATTTGAATAAACAAATCACCTAAAAAATAAAAACATGACAGAAAATCCACCGAAAGACTCATCCATTTCCGTGAGTGTTATTGTCGAAAAACCATTAGAAAGCGTTTGGGAGAAATGGATTTCCGAAGAAGATGTCAAAAACTGGAATATTCCGTTCGACGACTGGCATTGTCCCTTGGTGAAAAATAATGTGGAGACGGGTGGTGATTTCTTTTTCCGAATGGAAAGCAAAGACGGAAAGGAAGGCTTCGATTATAAAGGAAAATACACACGAGTTGTTCCGTTTGAAATCATTGAAAATCTGCAGGAAGATGGAAGGAAAACAATAAATGAATTTCAAGAAATTGATGAAAATACCATTATTAGGGAAACTTTTGAACCCGAAAATCATACACCAGTAGAACAACAGAAAAAATTCTGCGAAGCAGTATTGAAACGGTTTAAAACTTATGTTGAATCTTAAAAATAAAAATATGAACACCCCAAAATCTCCAAAATTAGAAATCGTAATCCCAGCTTACAGAATGCACTCGCAAAACTTTATCAACGTTTTAGACGGCATTTCTGAAGAAAACGCACTGAAAAGAATAGATAACAACACCAATCACGTCGTTTGGATGGCTGGTAATTTCATCAATATGCGTTACAGCACGGCATGGGTGCTGGGTTTGAAGGAAGAAGACCCTTACAGCGATTTGTTTTTTCAAGGAAAAGCATGGAGCCCAGATTTCAAATACCCAAGTCTGGAAGAATTAAAAAAGAGTTTTCATCACATTTCACCTTTGTTATTCAATAAACTTTTAGAGGTTTCTGATGAAGAATTGGCTGATATTTTCGAAATCGGGATGAAAGTCCCTTTCGTAAAAGAAGATAAACTCAATTTCGTCGGAATGTGCATTGGTAGAGAAGATTATCTCTGTGGACAAATCGGACTCATGCGGAAACTCCTTGGTTTAAAAGGAATGAGTTACGATATCGACGAAAATATGAACTATTAATCCGTTAAACTTATTTTAATTAAAATTCCTTTAACACATTTCGGACTAAAAATTCTATAAATTTAAAATTCAAAATAACAACCAAAAAAATAAAATAGTATGAAACTAAATCCGTATTTAAACTTCGACGGCACTTGCGAAGAAGCATTCAATCTGTACAAAAAAGTATTTGGTGGCGACTTTGCTGGCAACGGCATCATGCGTTTTGGCGACATTCCGCCACAGGAAGGCATGGAAATTTCCGAAGATATCAAAAACCGAGTGATGCACATCGCATTGCAGGTGGGCGACGATATCTTAATGGGTTCCGACATTATGCCCGGGATGAAAAACAATGCCGGTGGCGACGAGTTCCGTTTGGGCGACAACGTCATCATCAGCATCACACCCGATTCCCGAGAAGAAGCCGACAGAATTTACGCCGAACTTTCCGAGGGCGGACGAGCCAATCACCCGATGCAAGACCAGTTTTGGGGCGATTATTGGGGCAGCCTTACCGACAAATTCGGTACCGAGTGGATGATTAATTATACCGAGCAATCCACGTTCTAAAAGTATTTGGGCGGCTTGCAGATTTTCGCAGCCGCCTTTTTCCCTCTCCGGAAATCTGCAACCGGGCTATCCGCTGCAATCTTTTTGTTTCACAAAAAGGATTTCCGCTACTATCCCTGCCGCAACAAGCGTGCTGTTCAACGAAAGACGATTTCTTTCAAGAGAATTTTTAACCTAAAAATTAAAACGAAATGCAAAACATATTCACCGTTGACGAAAACGAGTCAACACTATTTTTCTCCAAAATTTATCCAGCCGAGGTCATCACCGTTTGGGATTATTACACCAAACCCGAACTTTTATCCAAGTGGTGGATGCCCAAACCCTGGAATTTCGAGTTGGTATCTCAGGATTTCAAAGATGGCGGCAAAATTCATTACGCTGCCGTTGGTCCCGAGGGCGAAAGACATTATGCAGGCGCTACCTACAACGAAATCAATCCGCACCGAAGCATTTCCCTCACCGATTATTTCACCGACGAAAATGGCACCCTCAACAACGATTTTCCAGTTGCAGAATGGTTAATAGGATTTACAGGCGTCGAAGAAGGCACAAAAGTCACGATCAACATCCACTTCAAAAATCAGGAAGAACTCAACACAATCCTCGACATGGGTTTCAAGGACGGACTTTCACAAGCTGCAGACCAACTGGAAGAAATCCTCAAAACCGAAAAATAAAAAATTAACACCAAACCCAATCACTAAAAATTATAAAAATGGAAAACAGAAAGTACAACGTCGTAGGTTGGTTCGAGATCTACGTACAAGATTTAGACAGAGCAACAAAATTTTACAGCGAAGTGTTCAATGTGCAGTTAGAGCCTCTTGCCGACCCAACAGACGACGCCGACGGCACAATGAAAATGGCCGCATTTCCTTCCTCACAGGAAGAAGTCTATGGCGCACCGGGAGCCTTAGTACAAATGGAAGGCGTCCCGAGTGGCGGCAACAGCACCATTGTGTATTTTTCATCAGCAGACTGTTCGGTTGAAGAAGGCCGCGTAGAAGCTGCGGGCGGAAAAATTCATAAAAGCAAAATGGCGCTTGGCGAACACGGCTTCATGTCGCTTTGCTGGGATGTCGACGGCAACATGTTCGGGATCCATTCGATGAAGTAATTGTAAAAAATTATTGGATTTTTACCATGCTAAAAATTACGTGTGAATTCGCGCTTTCTCAATTCCCTGCTCGGTAACGAAAGAAAATTTTACTACCTTTAGTAAAAATTTAATTATGAATCCAATCAAAATAGACATTACGATCTTAGAACCGGTACAAAAAGTATGGGATCTTTTTATAGATCCTAAACATATTACGAAGTGGAATTTTGCACATGAAACGTGGCATTGCCCAAAGGCGGAGAGCGATTTTAGAGAAGGTGGCAAATTTACCTACCGAATGGAAGCAAAAGACAAATCCTTCGGCTTCGATTTTTCGGGTACATTTGATAAAATAGTTCCATTGGAGCACATTATGTATCACACGCAAGACAATCGTAAAGTAGATGTTTTATTTGAAAAAATTGACGCCAATACGACTAAGGTAACTGAAATTTTTGAACCCGAAACCGAAAATACAGTTGAAATGCAGCGTGAAGGTTGGTATAGCATCTTAAATAACTTCCATAAATACGTCGAAAATCATTAATTCACTCCAGATTACTATAAAGCTTGGATACTAAAAGTCCAGGCTTTTTTCATCATTTAACCCGAATTATCTTTATGAACAATACGCTTTTTCCTTGTCTTTGGTTCGATGGAAACGGAAATGAGGCAGCCCATTTTTACACCAATCTATTTAGCGGTTCCATTGAAGTAGATACCCCAACGGTTATTAATCTCGATCTGTTTGGCCAACGCGTTATGATTCTCAATGCAGGTCCACAATTTATTAAAAATGCTTCGATATCATTTACGATTATTTGCCATTCAATAGAAGAAACACAAAGGTATTGGGATGCAATGCTGGAGGAAGGTACCGCGCTAATGCCATTACAGAAATATCCTTGGAGCGACTTATACGGGTGGATTCGTGATAAATACGGCGTGACTTGGCAACTGTATCTTGGCGACACGCCTGAAAATGCCCAACGCGTAATTCCAAATTTAATGTTTATGCATGAAAATAATGGAAAAGCAAAAAAGGCAATGGAATTTTACACGCATATTTTTCCAAATTCCAAGATTGGCAGCATTTTAGAATATAAAAATGGAGGTGAAAATACGAATGATCCGCCAGAGCATGTTCAGCACGCTGATTTTGAATTAAGTGGATCTACTTTTTTCTGCATGGATACCTCTATTGACCATCCATTTAATTTTAATGAAGCAATCTCAATTGTCAAACTTACAGAGAACCAAACCGAAACCGATTATCTGTGGAATGCTCTGACTGCTGACGGTGGCCAAGAAGGTATTTGCGGCTGGTTAAAAGATCAGTTCGGTGTTAGCTGGCAAATTGTTCCTAAAAGACTTATCGAATTGATGAATGACATGGATCATCCAGAGAAAGTACAGAACGTTATACAAGCAATGATGGGAATGCGTAAAATTGATATTCAGGTCATCGAAGCTGCACATCAACAAGGTTAAACTATAAAAAAATAAAACTGATGAGAACATTATCATACGTAACTGATATTAAGGCGACGCCTGAAAAAATTTGGGATGTTTTATGGAATCCCGAAACCTATGTAAAGTGGACGCATGGCTTTAAGCCCGATTGTATTATGAAATCAGATTGGGAAGTAGACGGCCAAACCTATTTTTTAGATCAATCAGAAAAAAACGGAATGATCTCTACCATTTCGAGCCTAGATAAACCTTTTGAAGTCATCTTTAAGCATTTAGGTGTTTTAGAAAATGGCATTGCCGATTACAATTCAAAAGAAATTGTCGATTGGATTGGGCTGCAGGAAAAATATTTCATTACGCCATTAGATGACGGTTTAGTCAAACTTCAGATGGAGGTGCAAACGTTTTCTGAGTACGAAGATATGATGGATAAGGGCTTTAATTATGCGCTTAAAGAAATAAAACGATTAGCAGAAAACTAAATTTACAGAAAATTTAAAGTAAAGCGTACGATCCATTCGTCTTACCAACTATGGATGCGATTGTACCAATTCAAATGTCAAATGCAGAGCGAGAAAACCTGATTTCAAGCGCGGTTTCCCAATACGGAGGTCGTTTGATGTCCTATATTCGTCCCAAGGTAAAATCGTCTCAGGATGCCGAAGATATTTTGCAAGAAGTCTGGTATCAATTCAGTAATCTGTCAAACATATCGGAGATTGTCAATGTGGGAAGCTGGCTCTATCGGGTGTCTGCTAACAAAATAACCGATTCGTACCGAAAGAAAAAATCAGAATCATTGGAAGATTTTGTTTTTGAAGATGAGGACGGTAGCTTTTCCATAAAGGAAATTTTATTGATGGATACTTCCCATAGTCCTGAACTGAAAATGTTTCAAGACGAGTTTTGGCGCACTTTGTTTGATGCATTAGCAGAATTACCCGAAAAGCAGAGTTATGTTTTTGTAGAAAACGAAATTAATGACCGTACTTTGCAAGATATTGCCGATGAACAGGGAGAAAATTTAAAAACCATCATCAGCAGAAAGCAATATGCCGTAAAGTACTTGCGAAAAAAAATGAACCAATTATATCAAGAATTGTCCTTTTAAAGGAGATTATATCATGAAAAAACGTTGTAATAAAGTTTTTTGTTTACTAGTGATCATTCCCATTGTCCTGTTTGGGTTGTCGGCAATCGTCATGCTTTTATGGAATGCCGTGGTACCCGAAGTTACAGGGTTCAAATCCATTTCGTATTGGCAAGCAATGGGATTGCTAGTGTTGTGCAAGATCCTTTTTGGAGGTTTTCGTGGCGGCATGCAACGATGGAAACATCATGAGATGGATTCTCATGCGAAATCCTCGGAGCAATGCAACTCGCAAGAAAAATTTAAGCAAATGTTTCGCTCAAAATACGAGTCGATGTGCAAAAAAAATCAAGATTGATACGAGTAGAGCAATATCCCACGATGTTGCTTTTTTATTTTTGAGTATTTTTGTAGTTCATTAGTCAAATATAAATTCTTGAAAGACTACTATTATTTTCTCGGCGTACCGGCAGATGCTTCCTTAGAAGACATTCGCAAAGCGTATCGGAAATTAAGCGTGAAATACCATCCGGATAAAAATGAAAACGATGTTTTCTTTGAAAATCGATTTCGCGAAGTTCAGGAAGCATACGATACGTTGGGCGACACAACCCGAAAAAAAGCGTATGATTTAATTTTTAATTCGCAGATTGCGCAAACACGTTCTTCTTTGCCACCCGTGATAAAATCATTTCATGTGAATAAAGTGCGCGTGGTGAAAGGTGAGGAGATTATCTTGACTTGGAATACAATTAATGCAGACGTGGTAAAAATTATGCCGTTCGGACTGGTGAAGCCCTTTGGTGAAAAACGAATCCGAATCACCGAATTTAATAAGGGGCAGTTTCAACTTTTGTTGCAGGCGAACAACTCGTTCCTGAATAAAACGGTCGTGCAAGGAATATCGTTGGTGGAAGTTTCCGAGAATGATACCAAACAAACTACAAACGATATTAATGAAATATTGAGTGGCAGTAAATCTAAAGCTAAGGAAGAGGTGGGATTTAGCCAGAAACTAATCCCTATTTTGATTATCGTACTGCTGGCAGCGCTGGCTATCTATTTTTTTGTTCTCTAACTATGCCATTTTCAACCGGCCAGGACATTTCTTGCAGCGTTTTCCTTTTTTAAATTTTTTGCAGCAATTCTTTTTACCGCAATACATTTCCTCCTGTATGCTCATCGCTGGCATTAAAGGAGCAACTTTAAATGGGGTGACATTTGCATTCATACTGCAAATATATAAATTTAATTTAGAATAAATTTAAATAATACAGTCAGTGCATTTTTTGATGTATTTTCTTGACTAATATCTATTTATAATACTCGTTGATGAGGTGGGAAAATGCAAATTTTTGCCTGAAGATCTCAAATTCTAAAAAGATCGGTTCGTAGATTTTGGTTTTGATTATGGAGTGCTGACATTTGTCAGGTTTTGTGATTCGCGTAATAATCACTAAATTTACCATTCTATTTTTCGACAAATAAATCTAGTAAATTATATGAATACAACGCAGTTTGTAAATCGTCACATTTCGCTTAACGAGAAGGATAAGCAAGAAATGTTGGCCAAAATTGGTGTGTCTACAATCGAAGAGCTAATTGATCAGACAATTCCGTCAAGCATTCGTTTGGAGAAGGATTTGGGTATTTCCGCAGCCTTATCCGAGTTTGAAATGCTTCAGCATTCTAAAGATTTGGCTTCCCAAAACAAATTATTTGATAATTACATTGGTTTTGGATATTACGGTACGGTTCTTCCGTCACCCATCCAACGAAATATATTCGAAAATCCAGGTTGGTACACCGCTTATACACCGTATCAAGCAGAAATTGCGCAAGGAAGGTTAGAGGCACTTTTGAATTATCAAACGGTAGTAACCAACCTAACGGGATTTCCTTTAGCCAACGCTTCTTTGCTGGACGAAGGAACGGCTGCTGCGGAAGCTATGCACATGTTTTTTGAGAGCAGAACCAAAGATCAGAAGAAAAGTGGAGCAAACAAGTTCTTCATTTCAGATTTAGTGTATCCTCAAACAGTTGCAGTTCTTAAGACGAAAGCAGATGGGCTTGGTATTGACATTATTGTTGGTAACCATGAGCAACATCAGTTTAATGATTCCTATTTTGGAGCGTTACTGCAATATCCAAGTAAGAATGGGGCGGTGATTGATTATACTGAGCTTATTCAGTCGATGAAAGAAGTTAACATGCAGGTTGCGATGGCTTGTGATATTTTATCATTGGTTCGATTGAAGTCACCAGCATCAATGGGTGCAGATTGCGCGGTGGGAACAACGCAGCGATTTGGTATCCCAATGGGTTATGGTGGTCCTCATGCTGCTTACTTCGCATGTAAAGACGAGTACAAAAGAGATATTCCGGGTCGAATCATTGGTGTTTCTCAAGATGCTTATGGCAAAAGAGCCCTACGAATGGCTTTGCAAACTCGCGAACAACATATTAAACGTGAAAAGGCAACATCCAACATCTGTACCGCGCAAGTATTGCTATCGGTAATGGCTGGAATGTATGCCGTATATCACGGTCCAGACGGACTTCGTTTTATTGCAGATCAAATTCATTACAAAGCAAACGCTTTACGTCAAGCATTAAAAGTTTTCGGATACGATGTTGTTGAAGAACCGGGCTTCGACACGGTGAAAATTAGAATTCACGAAAACGATAAAAACAATCTTCAGCGAATTCTTCAGGATCAAAAAATTAATCTAAATTATTTTACCGAAGGTGTAGTTTCTATTTCAATTGACGAAACATCTACTTTAGATAAAATTCAGAAATTGGTAGATGCACTTGCAAGCAATTTGCAGAAGCAAGCCTTTAAAATTGAATTGAAAGAAGAGTATTCGCTTCCAGAATCGTTGCTTAGAACAGATGATATCTTGACGGATGAGGTGTTCAATAAATACCATACCGAAACCGAATTGATGCGCTACATCAAAGGTTTAGAACGGAAAGACCTTTCATTGGTTCACTCCATGATATCACTAGGATCATGTACGATGAAACTAAACGCTGCTACCGAAATGTTGCCTCTTTCTTGGGGTGAATGGGGTGGTTTGCATCCATTTGTTCCTTTGGCGCAAGCAAAAGGGTACCAAACAATGATTCAAAGATTGGAAGAGGATTTAGCTGAAATTACAGGTTTTGCCAAAACATCGCTTCAACCCAATTCAGGAGCTCAGGGTGAATACGCTGGTTTAATGGTGATTCGTGAATATCACAAATCGCGCGGTGATCATCACCGAAATATTGCTTTGATTCCACAGTCAGCTCACGGAACCAATCCAGCATCGGCAGTTATGGCCGGTATGAAAGTGGTTGTTGTGAAGAATTTGGAAAACGGAGAGATTGATTTTGAAGATTTGAAAGCCAAAGCCGAGCAACATTCCGACAACCTTGCGGCGGTAATGATTACCTATCCATCGACGTACGGTTT
>JAYRQH010000038.1:0-4273 GCA_041910715.1 Bergeyella sp. | reverse complement strand
CAACCCAACAATCACCTGGGAAGCAAGTTCAAGCGCAACAGGCTATAGAATCCGAATTGGAACTTCGGCAGGTGGAAATGATATTTTAAATCAAAATTTAGGAAATGTTACATCTTTTACGCTCCCTTCTGATTTCAATTACAGCACAGCGTATTTTGTGAGAATTATTCCATTTAATTCTGCGGGCGATGCAACGGGTTGTATAGAACATCGTTTTACAACGGAAAATCCACCAATTACAATTCCAGTGTGTTCAAATATTTTGTTTCCAACAAATAATGCAACGAATGTTTCAATCAATCCGACAATAACTTGGACAGCAAGTCCTGCTGCGACAGGCTACCGAATCCGAATTGGAACTTCGGCAGGTGGAAATGACATTTTAAATCAAAATTTGGGAAATGTTACTTCATTCACAATTCCTTCAAGTTTAAATTACAGCACCACCTATTTTGTGAGCATCATTCCGTTTAATGCTGCGGGCGATGCAATGGGATGCGCAGAACATCGATTCTCAACTCAAAATCCGCCCATTACAATTCCAGCGTGTTCAAATATTTTGTTTCCATCAAATAACTCGACAAATGTTTCAACAAATCCGACAATAACGTGGACAGCAAGTGCTACGGCAACAGGTTACCGAATTGGAATTGGAACTACGGCAGGTGGAAATGATGTTTTAAACCACAATTTAGGACACGTTACTTCATTCACGGTCCCTTCCAACTTAATTTACAACACGACCTACTTTGTCAACATCATTCCATTTAATTCTGCGGGCGATGCAACGGGATGTGTGGAACATCGCTTTACAACGGAAAATCCGGTAATTGAAGAAGTTAAAATACCAAATGTGTTTACGCCTAATTATGATGGTATTAATGATGTTGTCGATTTTTCATTTTTAAAAGATCAGAGGGAGGTAAAAATCAAAATTTTTGATCGTTACGGAAAATTGCATTTTGAAGCCAATCAAAACAATAGATTCATCTGGGACGGCTCCCATTTTGGTAAAAAATCTCCAACAGGAACGTATTGGTACTTAATTGAGTGGATTGATTCAGTAGGAGAAAGCCATTCTGACAAAGGATGGATTCTTTTGAAAGCAAGATAGTTGTTCGCAAAAAATCAATGTTTTTTTCTGCCAAATTTTCTCACTTTTAATTTTAGTGTGACAATTTTTGCTTCAAAAGTAGATTGTAATTCGAATTCGGTTGGATGGCACATTCTTGGAGAAAAAAGAAGAGAAAAATAACTATAAAATAAAGATAAATTATGTCAGTAAATTTCAAACCATTATCAGACAGAGTTTTAGTTGAGCCAACACCGGCAGAAACAAAAACCGCTTCAGGAATTATTATCCCAGATACGGCAAAAGAAAAACCTCAGGAAGGAACTGTAGTTGCGGTAGGTCCAGGTAAAAAGGATGAAGCGATGACTGTTTCCGTTGGTGATAAAGTACTTTACGGTAAATATTCCGGAACTGAATTAAAGTTCGAAGGAAAAGATTATTTAATCATCAAAGAAGCTGATTTGTTAGGAATCATTGGCTAAAAAAATCTGTTCATGTTACAAGTAGCATGAGTCAAAAAAAAAATTAAACATTGTACCATTGTACATTAATAATATAAAAAATGGCAAAAGAAATAAAATTTGACATCGAATCAAGAGATGCGCTAAAAAGAGGAGTTGATGCATTAGCTAATGCAGTAAAAGTAACGTTAGGACCTAAAGGTAGAAACGTAGTTATCGAAAAATCGTTCGGAGCGCCGCACGTCACTAAAGATGGAGTTTCTGTAGCGAAAGAAATCGAACTAGAAGATAAAGTAGAAAACATGGGCGCTCAAATGGTGAAAGAAGTAGCTTCTAAAACCAACGATATCGCTGGTGATGGTACTACGACGGCTACTGTTTTAGCTCAAGCGATTGTGCGCGAAGGCCTTAAAAATGTAGCAGCGGGAGCTAACCCAATGGATTTGAAGCGAGGAATTGATAAGGCGGTTACCACCGTAGTTTCAAACCTAAAATCACAATCTCAAACGGTTGGTGATAATAACGATAAAATTAAGCAAGTAGCTTCGGTATCCGCAAATAATGATGAAACTATTGGTTCTCTTATCGCAGAAGCTTTTGGTAAAGTAGGTAAAGAAGGGGTAATCACTGTTGAAGAAGCAAAAGGTATCGATACTACAGTAGATGTTGTAGAAGGTATGCAGTTTGACAGAGGATATCAATCTCCGTATTTTGTTACCAATCCAGAAAAAATGGTTGCTGAATTAGATAATCCATACATTCTTTTGGTAGAGAAAAAAATCTCTTCGATGAAGGAATTACTTCCCGTATTGGAGCCTATCGCTCAAGGTGGAAAATCATTATTGATTATTTCGGAAGAAGTGGAAGGAGAAGCTTTAGCAACTTTGGTAGTTAACAAACTTCGCGGTTCTCTTAAAATTGCTGCGGTAAAAGCGCCAGGATTTGGAGATCGTAGAAAAGCAATGTTAGAAGATATCGCTATTCTTACAGGAGGTCAAGTAATCTCGGAAGAAAGAGGTTTCACGATGGAGAATGCAACAATCGAAATGTTAGGAACTGCTGAAAAAGTGGTTATTGACAAAGACAATACTACGATTGTAAATGGTGGTGGAGAAGAAGCTCAAATTAAAGGAAGAGTAGCTCAAATCAAAGCTCAAATGGAGACTACAACATCCGATTACGATAGAGAGAAACTACAGGAACGTCTAGCGAAATTAGCAGGTGGAGTAGCGGTTCTTTACGTAGGTGCTGCTTCTGAAGTTGAAATGAAAGAGAAGAAAGACCGTGTGGATGATGCACTTCATGCAACACGAGCTGCAGTTGAAGAAGGAATTGTTGCTGGTGGTGGTGTAGCTTTAGTGCGTGCAATCGCGTCATTAGACTCTGTTTCCGGCGATAATGCAGATGAAACTACAGGTATTAAGATTGTAAAAAGAGCGATCGAAGAACCGTTGAGACAAATCGTAGCCAATGCAGGTGGAGAAGGTTCAGTTATCGTGGCGAAAGTTGCTGAAGGTAATGGAGATTTCGGATATAATGCAAAAACGGACGAATACGTAAATATGTTGGAAGCCGGAATTATCGATCCAACTAAAGTAACACGTGTTGCTCTTGAAAATGCTGCATCGGTAGCGGGTATGCTTTTAACAACAGAATGTGTGATCACAGAAGTTAAAAAGGACGAGCCAGCAATGCCAATGGGCGGCGGTATGCCAGGAATGATGTAAGCGTATCTTACTCGAGTTTATACATAAAACCTTCACTTCAACGTGGAGGTTTTTTTCTTTAAAAGAACCACCTATTTATTTTACAAATCAAATCTCAGTTTTTATATTTAACAATTCATACATATCGTAATCAAAAACTAAAATAATTGTATGAAAATTCTATCGATCAGTTTTGCAGTTGCTCTTTTAGTGATGTTAAGTTTTAGTAGTGCTCCTATTCGAGTGCAAGTTAAAATCGAAAATTTGTCGGGCGAAAAATTTGCTGGCGGTACCCTAAAAATTCCAAAACTAAATAAAACGTATACGATTGATAACGACAAACCGTTTACCATTTATTTAGAGAAAGACCATTATCAGTTTGTTTTTGTTCCAAAAAATAAAAATGTCTCAACGCTTGTATTTCATCCGAACGAAATTTCGAAATCGAGTGATGTTGTAAAAATTCAAATTCATAAAAATAAGTCCATGATCGATACAAGTTTAGATCAATCGAATGTTGAACAGCGGATTAAGGAGAAAAAAGCGCGTTTTATCTCATTTGGATTTAGTCCCATGTTTGATAAAGCATTCACCGAAAAGTTTGGGGTCGAATTCACGAATTTAGGCTGCGTCATTACGGATAATCTAATGCAGCAAATTGCTCAAAATAATACAGTTATCGCAGATTTTTTAACAAAAAAATATGGTAAAAGCTGGAAAGCTGATTTAGAGGCTCTTCCATATGGTTTAGAAAGATAAAGAATTAAGATAGGCGAAAAATTGCCTTGTATCTCTTTTTCCTTTAACTTTGCACAAACCTAAATCTAATGAGTAAAAAGAATACCAAATACATCTTCGTTACTGGGGGTGTTACTTCTTCACTTGGTAAAGGAATTGTTTCCGCTTCACTTGGTCTACTGCTTAAATCCCGAGGATACAACGTCACTATTCAAAAATTAGATCCCTACATCAATATCGATCCAGGAACTCTAAATCCTTACGAGCATGGCGAATGTTATGTTACGGAAGACGGT
>JAYRQH010000037.1:0-3542 GCA_041910715.1 Bergeyella sp. | reverse complement strand
TTCATCAAAATGCTTAAAAAGTTGCTCCCATTTTAATATTTTGTATATCCATTATGGGATGCCTTTTATATAGAAATTCCGCCGCACGAAGTGCGGCGGAATTGGTGTATTTTGGGTTGTTAAAAAAACTGAAATACGGTATTAATTGGAATACTGAAAGAGTTCTTTCTTATCGTTGTTATACAAACGGAACTCAAGGTACTTGAATGAATCTCTTGGGATTATGGTGACCCACTTTTTGTACTTTAAAAACCACTTCATCTGAATACTCATAAGTCCTTTTGTTAAAAAAGCTTCAATGAAGGGATGAACATGGAGAAAAAGTTTGCCTTTTTCTTTTACAATAATGTTGCGTATTGCCTCGTCTATACGTTCAACAATTACAATAGGTGCGTGTATTTCGCCATCAACATTGGGGTTTTCCTCGTTGGTTTCAATGTATTTTTCTGGTCGAACACGTTGTCTTGTCATTTGGATAAGACCAAATTTACTTGGAGGCAAAATTTTGTGCTTCGCTTTATCGCGCTTCATCTCTTCACGGAAATGTTCGTAAAGCAGTCGACGATGTTCTGGGTTTACCATATCGATAAAATCTACAACAATAATACCTCCCATATCTCGTAAACGCAACTGTCTTGCGATTTCTGTGGCGGCCATCTTATTTACCGTTAACGCATGTTCTTTGTTGGTGGTGGCTGCTGAAATATTGGGTCCAGAATTCACGTCTATAACATGAAGTGCTTCCGTATGTTCTATAACCAAATAGGCTCCCTTAGAGCTTGGGATATTCACATGCTTACCAAAACTCTGTTTTAGCTGTTTCTCTACATTATAATATTCCAACAAAGGAATATGCGAATCGTAGAACTGCACGATATTTTTTCTTTCAGGTGCGATCACTTCGACATAGTTTTTCATGTCCTGCACCATTTGCTCATCATCACAGATGATATTAACGTAATCCGCGTTAAAATTATCCCGTAAAATTGCCGAGGCAATATCTTCTTCGCTGAGAATTTTCGACGGAACTTTTTGTTTTTGAATGTTTTTAAACGCTGTTTCCCATTTGGTAACTAACGAGTTCATATCTTGGTGTAGTTCAGCGACTTTTTTGCCTTCTGCAACCGTTCTGATGATAACTCCGAAACCTTCTGGTTTAATACTTTCAATAAGCGTTTTTAAACGATCTTTTTCTTCGTTGCTTTTTATTTTTTTCGAGATAGAAACTTTATCATCAAACGGAATTAATACCAAGAAACGCCCCGTGATAGAAATTTGAGTTGATATTCTCGGTCCTTTTGTAGAAATGGGTTCTTTGGTGATTTGCAACAAGACAACATCGTCTTTTGCCAGCACTTTGTCCACCGTTCCGTTTTTGTGAATTTCGGTTTGCTTTTCGAAATTTTTTAAGCTTGAAGAGTTTTGTTTTTTTGAAAAGATGTCTTTTACATATTTTCGGAAACTGAGATAATCGGGTCCCAAATCCTGATAATGCAAAAAGGCATCTTTCTCGTATCCAATATTTACGAATGCCGAATTAAGATTCGGCGCCAGTTTTTTTATTCTCCCCAAAAATAAATCACCTACGACGAAGTCGTTGTTCCCGGTTTCTTCACGAAGTTCAAAAAGACGTCCTTCCTCCAAAAGAGCAATCTTTGTTGTGTTACCTTCATGCGAAACAATCAGTTCTTTCTTCATAGTGCTTATTTTAGTGAAAAAAATGTGCTGTAAAACAAAAATATAGTCGATGAAGTATAAACAAGATATCCATCAACTATATTTTTATATGTAGGAAAAATTACTTTTTCTTATGTCTGTTCGCTCTTCTTCTTTTCTTTCTTTTGTGAGTAGCTACCTTGTGTCTTTTTCTTTTCTTTCCGCTTGGCATAGTTGAAAAATGTTTTTTATGTGTTAATATTTATTTGATTTTATTTTACTGTAACTTTAGTTTTTACTTTGTCTACAAAAGTCTTTGCAGGTTTGAAAGCCGGAATATTGTGTGCCGGGATTTCGATTGCTGTATTTTTAGAAATGTTTCTCCCCGTCTTTGCTGCTCTGGTTTTGATGATGAATGAACCAAATCCTCTCAAATATACGTTTTCTCCTGTGTATAATGAAGTTCTGATTTCCTGCATGAAAGCTTCAATAACTTTCTGTGTTTCATTCTTTTCAGTACCCAATTTATTTGAAATTGTATTTACCAATTCTGCCTTTGTCATTTCCTAATTTTATTTTTAATTTTGGACTGCAAATATAAAATTAATTTTTGAATCGATACAAACAAAACGCTGATTTTCTTCACATTGGTGAGCGACTTTTGAAATGGTACACGCATTTTGGAAGAGATTTACCTTTCCGAACAACAAAAGATCCGTACATCATTTGGATTTCGGAGATTATTTTTCAGCAAACACGCATCAGTCAGGGAATGGCACATTTCGAACGTTTTATCGCTCGCTTTCCTGATGTTTTTACCTTAGCCGATGCTCCCAAAGAGGAGGTTCTTCTGTATTGGAAAGGTTTGGGATACTATTCTCGCGCACTCAATATTCATAAAGCGGCACAACAAATTGTTACCGATTTTCATGGTAATTTTCCATCAAAATATGAGGATATTCTTACTCTAAAAGGAGTAGGGAAGTATACGGCTTCTGCAATATCAAGCATTAGCTTTGGTGAAGACCGCATTGCGGTAGATGGTAATTTTTATCGCGTGCTGTCCCGTGTTTTTGCAGATTCTTTTGATATATCGTCATCCAAAGCATTTGATTATTTTTCAGGCTTAGCCCATCGCATCTTGCCGGAAGGACGCGCGGGTGATTTTAATCAAGCAATGATGGACTTGGGATCCGAAATCTGCAAACCTCGAAATCCTCTTTGTGAACAATGCCCTATGAGTGAGGATTGCTTGGCGTTTCAAACAAATTCGGTAACTAATTATCCGGTAAAAAAATCCAAAACCAAAGTTTTAGAAGAAAATATCAGCTATTATTTTATACACTACAGTTCCCGTTTTTTGATTCAGCAGCGTGATCAATCGGGAATTTGGAAAAATTTGTATGAATTTCCAGATGAAATTGATGAGCAGGACTCTTTGCAGACATATCATCAGTATACCGTCAGTCATAAATTGTCCCACAGGAAATTGACAATTACTATTGCCAGTGTTGAGTTGCAATCAACAAAAGAACTTGAAACTTACGCACATCATAAAAATCTAGTGATATCAGACTTGGAAGATTTTCATAACAAGTCATTTCCCAAACCCCTCCAAAACTTTATTGAAAATCAATTCGTAAGGCGATTTTAAAACCTGGCCATATCTAAAATGGAATTTGTATTTTTGCCGCATGGTAAAAGCTGTTGTTTTGGGATTAGTGGCGTTTGTAGTTGTTTCTTGTTCAGGAGAAACGATTCCGAAACCGTATGGCGAATTACGTCTGGAATACCCGAAACCCAATTATAAAACCTATTCCTCACCTTGTGGATATAGTTTTAGTTATTCGGATTTTGCAAAAGTAACTCCGGGAAAAGAGCCATGC
>JAYRQH010000036.1:0-2971 GCA_041910715.1 Bergeyella sp. | reverse complement strand
TTAACTTTCTTGGTTCATAATCTTTTACCAAATCCGCTATCGCTTTGATATGCGGCGGCGTGGTTCCGCAGCAGCCGCCAACAATATTGATGAGCCTTTTTTCGGCATATTCGCGGATCTGTTCCGCCATCTGTTCCGGCGTTTCGTCATACTGACCAAAAGCATTTGGCAAGCCTGCGTTCGGATATGCTGATATCGCAAAATCTGAATGCGCTGAGATGGCCTCTAGATAAGGTGTTAACTGTTTTGCTCCTAAAGCACAATTGAAACCTACACTTAGCAAATTAAGATGGGAAACGGAAATTAAAAATGCTTCTGCAGTTTGTCCGCTCAACGTTCGTCCCGAAGCATCGGTAATTGTCCCTGAAACCATTATAGGAATCTGAATTTTACGCTCATCCTGAATCTCGTCGATAGCGAAAAGTGCTGCCTTGGCATTCAGTGTGTCAAAAATCGTTTCCACCAAGAGAATATCAGATCCACCATCCAAAAGCGCTTCAGCCTGTTGCTTATAAGCGATCCGAAGTTCATCAAACGTGATGGCGCGATACCCAGGATCGTTAACATCCGGACTTAAGCTTGCTGTTTTGTTTGTTGGTCCCATGGAACCTGCAACAAACCTAGGCTTCTCAGGATTTTTCGCTGTGTACTCATCACAAACTTCACGAGCGATTTTCGCCGACTCGTAATTGAGTTCATACACCAAATCCTCCATATTATAATCGGCCATGGCTATTGTAGTACCCGAAAAGGTATTGGTTTCTAGGATATCGGCGCCTGCTTCCAAGTATTTTCGATGCACTTCTGCGATGGCTTGCGGTTGTGTTAATGACAGTAAATCATTATTCCCTTTTACTGGCGAAGGCCAATCCTGAAAACGGGAGCCACGATAATCTTCTTCTTCAAATTGGTATCGCTGCAGCATCGTTCCCATCGCGCCATCCAGAATTAAAATTCGATTGGCTAGTGCCTGGTATAATTTATCTGAATTTTTCATATTGTTTCTAATTTACTATTGTAGCCAATTAAGCTAAAGCTTGTTGCAAATCGGCTATGATATCATCTACATGCTCTAAGCCAACAGAACAGCGTACCAAACCGGCAGTGATTCCTACTTCTTCTCTTTCAGAATCTGACAATTTAGAGTGCGTTGTTGATGCCGGATGCGTCACAATCGTTCTTGTATCACCCAGGTTTGCGGATAGCGAGCACATTTTAATTTTATTTAAAAAATTTCTGCCCCCATCGATACCGCCTTTTACTTCAAACGCAACAATATTTCCACCTAACTTCATTTGCTTTTTGGCAACTTCGTATTGAGGGTGTGATGGCAAAAATGGATACTTTACAACCTTAACGTTTGGATGGTTTTCTAGAAATTGAGCCACTTTAAGTGCATTTTCGCAATGTTTTTCCACCCGAATAGCCAGTGTTTCTAAACTTTTACTCAAAACCCAAGCATTAAACGGCGACATTGCCGGACCCGTGTTACGAGCAAAAAGATAAATTTCACGGATAAGATCGGCTCTACCAACAGCTACTCCACCTAATACGCGGCCTTGCCCATCGATAAGTTTTGTGGCGGAATGCACAACGACATCGGCACCAAATTTAATTGGCTGCTGCAAATAGGGCGTTGCAAAGCAGTTATCCACGATAAAAAGAAGGTTATGTTTTTTTGCTAATGCTCCATAATACTCCAAATCCAACACTTCAATAGCTGGGTTGGTTGGTGTTTCCAAATACAAGATTTTCGTATTCGGCTGAATTAAGCTTTCTACCGCAGCTGCATCTTCAGCTTTGAAATACGTTGTTTCAATGTTCCATTTTGGGAAGTACTTGGTAAACAGCGTATGGGTTGAACCGAAAACCGACTGGCAACTTACGATATGATCTCCCGCATTCAGCAATGCAGCAAATGTGGAATAAATTGCGGCCATACCCGTTGCAAAAGCGTAACCAGCCTCCGCGCCTTCCATGTGGGAAATTTTATCGACAAATTCCGTTACGTTGGGATTAGAAAATCGGCTATACAGGTTTTTATCTTTCTCTTCCGCGAAACTCGCCCGCATATCTTCGGCATCTTCAAAAACGAAGCTCGACGTTAGATATAGAGGCACCGAATGCTCATCAAACTGCGTTCTTTCGGTTTGCTGTCTGATGGCGTTGGTTTCAAAATGATTGTTTGTATTCTCTTCCATTTTTTGGGTTCAGTCTGGTAACACATTCCGAAACTGATTTTTTAATTATTTAATTAGTTTAAATTGTCTCACTCAAACGAAGTATATCACCGAATACGCCGCGTGCTGTCACTTGAGCACCCGCTCCAGCACCCATAATCACGATTGGGTTCTCGCCATAACTTTCGGTATAGATCTCGAAAATTGAATCTGAACCTTTAAGCTGACCTAGTGCGGAATTAGCCGGTACAGAAACCAATTTTACATCCAAAATTCCTTTTTCTTGACTTAAGTCACCGTGAAGATCACCAACATAGCGCAGAACATGATCTGGCTTTTGATTTTCTTTAATCAATTGATATTCCGCATTCAGCTCATCCAATTTGGATATAAATTCATCTTTTGGAATCTCTAATAAATGCGGCGGAATCAAATTTTGAATGGTGATATCTGAAAATTCATTAATTAGGTCCAACTCACGGGCAAGGATCAATAATTTTCTAGCGACGTCATTTCCAGAAAGATCTTCACGCGGATCTGGCTCAGTAAACCCTTTCTCCATGGCTTCGCCAATAATTGTGGAAAATGGCTCGTTTCGTACCGAAAAATTATTGAAAATATAACTTAAAGAACCCGAAAAAACGCCTTTAATACGCGTGATATTTTCTCCTGACAAATGAAGAAGTTTAATGGTATCAATAAGCGGTAAACCTGCTCCCACATTAGTTTCATACAAATAATTCTTCTTGTTTTTAGTAAGAGTCTGACGGAAATTTCTGTATTTCGCGATT
>JAYRQH010000035.1:0-5026 GCA_041910715.1 Bergeyella sp. | reverse complement strand
TTCCGTCAACAGAACCTTCTTCCACACTTGGCTGAACTTTTACAATCTGACCTAGAGCCAAACGAGCCACCATAGCTTCATCCACATCTACTTTCAATTTTACTTGCGAAATATCAACAATCTCAACAATTGGTGTTCCTGGACTTACGATGGAACCTACTTCCAAGAATTTTTGATTAACGATTCCACCTACTTTTGCTCGGATTGTTGTATCCCCAGAGTTTAAGTTGGCACTTTGTACTTGTGCACGTGCATTTTTCACCTGCAATCTCGCTTGATCCAGTTGTAACGCCGTAACACCACCCGTTTTGTATGCCATTTCGTATCGGCTTAAGGCAGCTTGCGCATTATCAAGATTAGCTTGTGCGTTGGCAACATTCACGTTCAGTTTATCCCCTTTTAATCGGGCGATTACTTGTCCAGCACCTACGTGGCTTCCTTCTTTTACATACAGTGCGGAAATTTGACCCGAAACTTCAGACGCTATATTCGCCGTTCTGTTGGCAAGAAAAGATCCGTTTACACTGAATCCGTCGTTGATTTCTTGATGCGAAACTTGAGCAACACGAACGACCACGTCCGGATTTTTGGCAGCAACTTGTTCTACCTTCTCTTCATTCTTCTTTTTGTTGCCTGTAAGGATAAAATAGATTCCTGCAGCTACGGCAACTAAGATGAGTATTGTTGTAATTGTTCTTTTCATTTTATAGCGTATTTCCGTTTAAAGTTTTTAGTTTTCCTTGTGATTTTAGATATTCGATTTCAGCGAGTTTATAGTCAAGCTTAGATGATGTCAAATTATTTTTAGCATCTGCCAAATCCCTCTCGGCATCAAGTAAGTCATTTAGCGTCGCCAAGCCGTATTGGTAATTGCTTCGGGTATTCGACAACACATCTTCGGCTAATTTTAGATTGGTTTCTTGATTTTCAATAGCGATTTGACTGTTTCTTAGAGAAGAAAGTGCATTTTCATACGCCATATCCAAGGACAGTTGCGTTTCTTTCAAGTCCATTTGCGCTTTTTCAATTTCAATCTGGTTCAGTTCCTCTTTTGCTTTGGTAGCAAAACCTTTGAAGATGGGAATATTCACATTCAGACCGATGGACAAAGCATCACTCCAGTTTACTCCGTTTTCGAATCCGGAGTTGAACCAAGGCATCTTTTTTCCTAAACCATACCAACCGTAGCTACCAGAAAGTGAAGCGGTAGGATAATATTCGGCGATAGTTGCTTTTTTCTGCCATTCTAGAAGTTCAATTTGCTTATTTAGAACCTTAAGTTCGGTGCGCTCTGAGGTACGATTTCCCTGGTCATCATTAGGCAAAACGGAAGCATCAAAACTATTTTCAGGAAGTTCAATTTCCTGATTCATTGGCATCCCAATAATAAATTTTAATGTATTTTCACTGATTTCTTTCTGATTCAGAAGTTGTTGTTTATTAGCTCTGATATTGTTAATACCCACAACACTTCGGTCGTAATCAATCTTCTTTGCCAAACCCGCGTCGTACAAACCTTTAATAATTTTAATCGTTTGCTCCGAAATCTGAAGATTGCTTTCAAGGTTTTCCAACATCTGATCGGCCTTATACACTTGATAGTACGTGTTGGCTACCTTATCAATAATCTGTTCATCGGTAAGACTTTTATTGAGTTCGTAAAACTCCTTAGTCGATTTTGCTGCTTTCAGACCCGTGAAAACGGCTTGATTGAAAAGCGTTTGATTCACTTGCAGTAAGTGCGTTGACTGCCACTTTTGCCCCATCTCAACAATCATTGGAGGTTGACCTTGCATAGCAAACAACATTTGCTGAATAATGGGATTGTATGTGGTATTATTCACAATATCCACTTTGGGTAATGCGCCCGCTTTCGCTTGCATAATTTGCGCATCGCCTTTTTTAATGTCTAAAGCTGCTTTTTGTGCGTCTGCTTTGTTGAGCAACGCATAGTCAATCGCTTCTTTTAGACTAAGATTTTGGACATTCTGCGCTTGCATAATACCCGTAAATGCCAATGCACAAATGGCGAGATTAATCTTTTTTATCATTTTCTTTCAGTTCTTTTAATTTTAATTTTCCTTTTTCAGTAAGGATGGCATTCAGGTAAAAACCATCAATTCCCGCACGAATTGCTGCGCGATGTTCAAAGGCATTTTCAAAAAAAGGCGATTCGATAGCCGATTGATTCAAAATCATGATAAATTTTGAATAGGTTCTAATATCAAAATCGTCACGGATCATACCCTTTTTACGCCCTTCAATGATGATTTCTGTTAGAAATGCGTTGATTTCCTCAAACACAGACAGTGAATGTTCTTTGAATATTTCCGGGTAATAACGTGAGATTTGCATCATAAAAATGTCCCGATCTTCCACCATAAAATCAGCAAAACTCGCTTCTGTATGCAAGAATAATTCAAGCGGATGTTCTGCCTCATCCATTCTGCGCTTTACGTCGTTAATAACATTGCGCACAATAAATAGCAACACCGCCTTTAACAACTCATCTTTGTTTGCATAAATCTGATACAAGGTCTTTTTAGACATACCAAACTCTTTTGCAACATCGTCCATAGTCACCGTTTTGGGACCATATTTGAGAAACAAAGCAGTTGCCTTTTCTAAAAAATTGTTGTTTTCCATCATAATCGGCTGCAAAAATACGCAAAGAAAACTAAAAAAACAATAAAAGTTTCCAAGTTTATTTTTATTCCTATTCCACTAGACGAAAAAAGTGGTGAAATACTTTAAATACTACCAAAAGATACTATCATTCGCGATTTAGTTTTCACTTATTACGGACCATAAGTGCTGGTTAATTAATAGTATAGGGAAAAAACAACGGGTTTTTATGTAGTAAAAAGGGGATTTACCCCTAAGCCATAAACCGAAGTAGGTATATTTTGAATTTCACATTTCAAGGTGATGTTTGGGATTGTAAGGATACAGAAATTTGTACCACATACTAACCAAAAAAAATTATTATCATGAAAAAAGTATTTGCAAGTGCTATTGCACTTATGGCTGTAACATTTTCGTTTGCACAGCAAAATCACGATGTTACAAAACAGGTAGGAGACGCCAACCAAGCAAAAATCACCCAAACGGGATTTAAAAACTCCAACAACACGTATCAAGAAGGAGATCGTAACAAAGCTCAGGTTGATCAGTGGAACAAACAGAATGACAACACTATAAAAACGTATGGTGATGACAATAAAGTTTCTGTTTTACAAAAGGGTGATAAAAATAAAAACTTTACATATCAGTTAGGCAATCAAAACAATGCCGCAACTGAACAGTATGGAAAGGAAAACAAAGTATCGCAGTACCAGTTTGGAAACAAAAATGCGGTGTATGCAATGCAATGTGGAACATCCAATGAATCATTGCAAGAACAATATGGAGACAAAAATGATGCAAGTTCTACTCAATACGGTAAGGACAACTCTACTTATCAAGGTCAATCAGGTACTAAAAACAAAGCAGTTGCTTGGCAAAATGGGGCTAACAATGAGTCCAGCCAAATTCAAATTGGAGATTTTAACTTTGCAGACTCTCACCAGCTAGGTTACGACAATAAGGTTAGCCAAGTACAGGTCGGCGACCAAAATCAAGCTTTCGCAAAACAAGATGGCGACAGAAACTCCATCTCACAAACCCAATTGGGTAATGGACATTTTTCTAAAGATACGCAAATCGGTTGCGACAACAGCATCGTTGTTATACAACAACCTGGAAGCACAAGTACCGATTGTTGTGCTCCACCAATGCCAACTCCTAAATGTCCACAAGGGCAACCTGGTTGTTAAGATACTACCAAAATCATTTTTTCTAAAAAATGAGACCATGGAGAAGCCTTCGGGCTTCTCCTTTTAACCATAAACTACAGCATTATGAAAGTTTTACTTCTGCTTCTTTTGGTACCATTTATTGGTATACGAGCACAAAACAGTACGTTCTCTGAAATCAATAGTAAAAATATTCTTCAATTGATTTCAACTCTCAATTCTACTCAGGAACAAAAGATCAATCACGTTACTGAAATCCTACAGGTTGGAAAAAACAATACAGTTGAAGTTTTTAACAGAAGTCAGAAAAGTAATCTGGAATTCACCCAATTGGGTAATTATAATACCACTTTTTTTATTAATCCTGAAGCGAAAAAGAGTGCAGAAACGAAGGTGAATGTTAACGGCTTTAATAATCATGTGGACGTTACGGGCTCAAACAGTATTTCTGAAAAAATTCAGCTGAATATTAAAGGAGATAATAAAATGATTTTCATGCGAAACTATTAAGCACTTACCATGAATTTACCAACCAAATTACTAATCGCACTACACTTTTTCATCATGACAGCATTGAGTTACGGGCAGACATCCCCGAGTGTCACGGCGAAAATTGAGAAAAAAGACTTGGAAGGACTTGTAACACTAGAAGCCATTGCTACCAACAGTTCGACAGTTTTTCACTCATTAACATACCAACTTTTAGGCGTAAAAGAGAGTAAAACCGGTAATTTATCATCCAACCAACAATCGGGTAAGTTTACGTTACAACCCAATGAAACGAAAAAATTATCTGAAATCAGTTTGAATGTTGACACGAAAGATGCTTTGAAAGTTTACCTCTTCATTCGTGACGAAAAAAATTATACCGTCGCACAAGACAGTTTAATCTACAATAACCAGATCCAAAGTCTGGAAAAAAAAAAATTTGAAGAAGAAGACATCAAACTTCGCGGAATAACCTTGGATGAAACCAAAACTCGCGTAGGATCTGAATTTTACAGCCGATTGCAAAACCGAATGATGCTCAATGAAATCAGTGTTGATTTTATCCTTAAGATAGCTGAATTACCATTTCGAGGAACCAACACCATCATTCAAATCCTAGCAGATGACACGCCAATTTATTCTTTCTTAGCCAAACCCGAAGAAGAGTATTTAGAAGAATCCCTAAAAGCCACTTTGCAAAGTATCTTAAGCTATCAAGAACAAAAAAATGCGGCAGACACGGG
>JAYRQH010000034.1:0-1770 GCA_041910715.1 Bergeyella sp. | reverse complement strand
TGAATGGCCTGATTTTTCTTTCCAATGGAATAAAAACGCTCACGATGATCATTTCCGGGATAAATGGCAAGCAAATCTCCGGATTCGAATATCTGTTTTTTTCGAGGTTTTAAAACCACTTTGAACGTAGAATTATCTTCAGAAGTTGCGGTTTTTTCAACTACCTCAAACGAAATTAAACCTGGAATTTTCGCCTCATAAACCGCTGGAGCAGTTGCCAAAGCATGCAATGATTTTTCGCTCCATCCTTGCGCCCACTTCACAAACTCCTCTGTCGAACGGTCGTTCACCGTCATTAAGGGAACTTCACGTTTTGCCCAATTTTGTTTTGATAAAAGATCATCGACACGCTCTGCATATGCACAGTAATCTGCATACGATTTTGAACCAAAACCTATTACTGAATATGAGATGGTATGAATTTGCGGAATTTTTTGAACCAATTTTTCAAATTCACTTGCGTTGGTTGGCGCATCTCCCAAACCGTATGTTGATGTAAAAACCAAAAGATGTTGCGCCTTAGGAAACTCCTGATATTGGTTCATTTGAGCCAAAAACGATTTCTGATTCTGACCCAATAGTTGCTTGTGGATATGATTGGCAAAAGTTAAAGTCGTGCCATTTTCTGAACCTACCAAAATCACAATTTCGGCGTCTTTTGCTGTAAATTTATTCTTGATTTTCGTCCTCGTTCGGCGGAACATAATCACGAATCCTGAGTAGATAAAAAACAGAATATTCAACGAAGCCAAACCTAACACGACCGCCCAAGCAATACTCGTTCGGCCCGTATGCAAATCGATATTGATCTTTTCTAAAACCTGAGAATACGGATACAAAGTTTCCGAAATTACTTCGCCATTTACCTGATTAACCGTTACCGAACGGTCTTTGAGATGAACGATAAACGGTTCTGCCTCATCATCTGGAATAAATGGAAATTCAATCCTTTGAACATCCGCAAGTTGGGTATTTCTGAAAAACGGAATATCTTTTAAGTCCTGAGCTTTCGCATCTGATTTCGGTTGATGCTTGATTTCTTTGTTTTCACCTTTAAAATAATCCAAACGCACCATGAAAATGATGGTTCCCGTTAAGGCAACAACCAAAATCGGAATCAGCAATAATCTTCCCGAAACCACATGGAAATATTGGGAGAAAAAATCCTTATTTATTTTTGTGAAAAAGTGTCGTAAACCTTTCTGACGCTTGATAATCAGGATAAATCCGGTAATGGATATCAGAAATAAAATAAACGAAACGATACCCACAATAGCTCGACCCGTTTCTTTCAGAAATAAAGATCGGTGCAAGGCTGTGGTCCAATTGATGAAGTCACTTTTAGCCTTAATTTCGCCTATTTTTTTTCCTGTATTTGGATCAACATAGGATTTTAGCGGGGTTCCGTTTTCGTCTAAAGCATCAATAGTCACAAAATCATTGTGATCCACCTTTACTTCAATCACCTCAAAATACGATTCTCGAAGTGTGGGTAAAACCTCTGCTAGACTGAGTTCCTGAAAATTTTCTACTCTGTATGCGGGTGTTTTTTCATCGATAGCATCATAGGCTAAAATTACGCCCGTCACCGACAAAATAAGAAGAAAGGCAGACGAAAGAATCGCCAACGCCAAATGCGCATACCGCCAAATGGATAAGGTCATTTTTTACTGAACTTTTAGGAAGCGAATTGCTTTAATATAACCACCACCATTAACACCAGCCTTATTGTCTAAAACTGCCGATGACAGGGCAATTTCAGCATCTTTT
>JAYRQH010000033.1:0-6899 GCA_041910715.1 Bergeyella sp. | reverse complement strand
GTACGACAGACCATTCTTATGGGGATCTAAAAGAACAGGGCCCGATTTGCAGAGACAAGGTGGTAAAAACCCAAGTTCTTGGCATTTCAAACATATGTACAACCCAAGATCAACATCTGCAGGTTCTATTATGCCACGTTACCCTTGGTTGATTGCAACAAAGCACGATCGTTCATTAATGAAAGACAAACTTACGTTAATGAAGAATGTATTTGATGTTCCATACACCAAAGCTGAGATTGATTCTGCTGATGTATGGGCTGCAAACCAATCTAAAAAAATTGCAACAGAAATCTTCGAAGCTGCAGATATCAAGAAGCAGTTAGAGGAAGAAAAAGCAGGAAAGGGCGCCTCGTTCATTCCACTTGAAGACCGAGAAATTACAGCTCTTATTGCGTACCTGCAGAGATTAGGAACGGATATTAAGACTACTGAAGTAAAAACAGCAAGTAATAATTAAAATTATTTAAAGGAGTATGATCCCTCAAAGTATTAAGGACATTATTTCCAATGGTGAGTATACTGGTATTTTCAATACCATTGCAATGATCTTGTTTATACTCTTCTTTTTGGCGATTGTTTGGCGCGTTCTTAGCAGACCAAAAAAATACTACAATGAAGAGGAAAATGCTCCTTTAGATGATGATAATAACCAATTAAACGACTAAGACAATGAAACAACGTACACCGGTTATTGTAAATGTGGTAATCATATTTGCATTGCTATATATCTTGTTCTACATGTTTGTACAGAACAATGATTTTTTATCTTCTCCGTACTTTTGGGGAACGGCTGTAATCAGTATCTTGATCGCATTGATTCATAATGCATTAGGAGATTTAGTAGAGAACAATCAGTTCAAAACATTAACGGACACTGAGAAAAAAGAATATTTAGATCAAAAGAAAGTAAATTATTGGGTTCGCCTTTACAAAAGTGCTTTCAAGAAACAATCTGCATCTGAAGAAAAAGATATCCTTATCGACCATGGTTTTGATGGGATTATGGAGCTGGACAACCAATTACCAAAATGGTGGCTAGGTTTATTCTATTTCGGAGTTGCGTATTGTGTGATCTATTTGTTATCCTTTACATTTACCGACTTCGCTCATCCTGATAAAGAGTACGACGAACAATACAAGCAACAAATCGCAAGTATTGAAGCGTATGAAAAAACACAACCAGAAATCAACATTGAAACGGCTGTTTTCTCAGAAGATAATGTTGCTGCCGGAGAAGAAGTTTTCAAAACAAACTGCGTATCTTGTCATATGGATAACGGTAAAGGGGGAATCGGACCAAACCTAACGGATAAATTTTGGATTAACCAACCTGAGAAAACGCTATTTAAAAACGTATTCCACATGGTTGAAAATGGTTCTCCAAACAACCCAACAATGCAGGCATTTGGTAAGAATGGTGTGTTAACAGGAAAAGATATTCAAAATGTTGCTGCCTACGTGTACCACATAAACCAAGAAAAAGCACCTATAACGGTTGCAGACGGAGGTGCCGCTCCTCAGGGAACAGAGGCACACTGGGAAAAGCAATAAAAACAATTACTAAAAACTATGAAAGCATAATTCTCCTGAGATGCAACACATCAAGGGCGAATTATGTTTTTTTTATTAAATACCTAAGATATGATTGATCAAGATCAAGACGTTAGAGGTGGACAAGGCCAGGTTATTTCTGCTGAAACATTCAGAGATACGGTGAGTACAATGGAACAATCAGGGAGACGAAAATGGGTATTCCCAAAGAAACCGAAAGGTCCATACACCAACTACAGAACGATTGTTGCAGTACTTTTACTCATCATTTTCTTTACAGTACCGTTTATCAAAATTAATGGTAATCCCTTCTTGCTATTTAACATTTTAGATCGGCAGTTCTTTATCTTTGGTCAACCATTTTACCCACAAGACTTCTTTATCCTTGCACTGGGGGCAATCGCCTCATTGGTATTTATCATTTTATTTACAGTAGCATTCGGACGGATTTTCTGTGGATGGATATGCCCGCAGACGATTATTATGGAAATGGTATTCCGTAAAATTGAATATTGGATTGAAGGCGACCGAAACAAGCAGATAAAACTGGACAATCAGCCTTGGAATTCAGAAAAAATTTGGAAACGCTCCCTGAAGTATGGGATTTACATTATCATTTCTTTAATCTTCACCCATTTCATGTTCATGTACATTGTTGGGTATGAAGAAGTGTTCCGAATTATCAAAGAAGGACCTTTAGCGAATCCGACCAATTTCTTGGTGATGATTCTTTTTACCGCAGCGTTTTACTTTGTTTTTGCATGGTTCCGCGAGCAAGTGTGTACCCTTGTTTGTCCGTATGGTCGTTTGCAGGGAGTTTTAATTGACAAGCAGACCATTAATGTGTATTACGATTTCAAACGCGGTGAAAACCGTTCCAAATGGCGAAAAGGTGAAGACAGGAAAGCTGCAGGAAAAGGTGATTGTATTGATTGTAATCAGTGCGTAGTTGTATGTCCTACGGGTATTGACATCCGAAATGGGCAGCAATTGGAATGTGTCAACTGTACCGCGTGTATCGATGCGTGTGACGAAGTGATGGAAAAAGTGGGACTACCAAAAGGGCTTATTCGTTATGCAACAGAAGCTGAGATTGAAAACGAAAGCAAATTTGTCTTTACAACAAGAATGAAGGCCTATGCACTTTTCTTAGCGCTATTAGTTGGCTTTTTAGGCTTTTTATTATACAACAGAGGTGATTTTGAAGCAAAATTCATCAAACCTGCTGGAAGTACGTACTTTATTAAAGATGGTAAAATAAACAATACCTATAACTATACACTTCTTAACAAGTCCAACCAGGATAAGGTATTAACTTTTAAGGTTTTGGAACCACAGCATGGTGAGATCATTTTCTACGGAACTAGCACGATTAAGGCGAAACGAGACAACATCACCAAGGGAACCATCAACATTCAGTTCCCAGAGAAAGAAATCAAATTAACAAAACAAAACATCAAAATTGGTGTTTATGATCAAACTGGTAAACTGGTAGATTCTTTTGAAACCTACTACGAAGGACCTTTTAAAATGCAATTATAAAACGAGAATGAAGATATCATGGGGACATGGCGTGATAATCGCCTTGGGAGCTTTCATGCTTTTTATATTAGGAATGATTTTTTTGTTTCCAATTGGAAAACAGAATTCGGAATTAATCACCAACAACTATTACGAAGAAGAGCTGCACTATCAGGAAGTAATTGATGCGAAAAACAGAGCCGATTCGTTGGCACAAAAACCGGAAGTAAAGCTTACAAACGCAAAAGGCATTGAAGTATTTTTTCCAAAAGAAATCAATAATACCAATGCTAAAATTGAATTCCATTTGTTCCGAACCAACGATTCCAATTTGGATGTGAAAAAAGTGGTTAAATTAGATCCAAACAACGCATTTACCATTCCAAAATCGGTAATTCAATTAGGAAACTATACATTAAAAGTGAAGTGGACCAAAGATAAACTTGACTACCAACGCGACTTCGATATCGAATGGAAATAGGGATGTTCATTGCGGCTATAGGTTTAGGCTTCGCCTCTGGGTTCCATTGCATTGGTATGTGTGGACCCATCGCGATTTCATTAGGCTTGAACCGGAGCCAACGTGCCAATTTTTATTTGCAAAATCTCACCTACCAATTTGGTCGCATTCTTACCTACAGCATATTAGGTGCTCTATTGGGCATTATTGGTGAAGGAATGCACTTCGCAGGATTTCAACAATACTTGACGATTTTTGTTGGGGCCACACTGATCATCATGGCATTTTTTTCCATTGGAGGGAAAGATTTTGCCTCCAAAATTCCTGGTGTCAACAAGGCTTTACTGAAAGTTAAAATGACGCTGGGAAAACATTTACAACAAAGCAATTATGTCTCTCGCTTTACTACAGGCTTGCTGAATGGGCTACTCCCTTGCGGTATGGTTTACATGGCACTTACAGCATCTCTTGCGTATGGCGGAATCATTAATGGCGGCTTGTTTATGTTTTTCTTTGGATTGGGAACATTTCCATTTATGTTTGCCGTTGTACTCGCAGGGAATATCATGTCACAATCTTTTCGAACGCTGGTATTAAAAATGATTCCATTGTTAATGATTATTTTGGGAAGTCTTTTTATCCTGCGCGGTTTGGAGTTGGGAATTCCCTATATTTCACCATCCAAAGAAGCGCTCGAACTTAAAACCGAACACGATGCCAATTGCCATACAAAAGGCAGCTACCATACACACAAAAAAGGCGAAACATGTCACTAAAAAAACTACGAACATTTTTATTTTTTGTCGGAATCCTCTTATCCGCAATTTCATGTCAGGTAAATTATGACTTGACATTTCACAAGAATAACGAAATTACCTCTCAGGTGGATGTGGATTTCAGACAGATGTTGGAAGCGATGAAATCAATGGATTCTATAGGGTCCGATTCAGGTAAAAATGCATTAGAATCCATGAAACGATTTCCAAGAACATGGACTGCGATGACAGAGATGGACAGCATTACAGGAAAAATCAAAAATCCGGACTCACTTAGGTTAATGAAAAAAATGTTTATTAAAGGAACGTTTGAAGGTGATGAGATGGTTGGCATGGCCGCAAAGTTTAATCGATATACCAAAAAAGACTTTGAAGATCTAGCGAAGATGAATCCTAAAGCAGGAAAAGGATTTGGCGCCGATGTTTTCGATTTTTGGGATGGTAAACAATTTACATTAAAAGTGGAAGACATTCAACAGAATTTGCTCAAAGCACTTTCAGCAAAAGATGGACTAATGGGTGGCTCTGGCTCCGATTCTTTGGATGATGAAGAGGGCGAAGACGATGGTACAGACAGCGTCGGTGGTCTAATGGAGATGATGTTTGGCAAAATAAAAACCACCCTTCATTTTGAAAATAAAATTGTATCAATTAAGGGTAAAAACGATTGGGTAAAAAAACTCGATGATCATACGGTACAACTGACGTATGATCTTCAAGAAAAGGAAAACCCGATGAAATTTAAAGATTCTGAAATCATAATTGTTACTGAATAAAAAAAGCGTCCATTATTTTATGGACGCTTTTTTTTTATGAATTTATCTTAGTTAATTAAATCAAACCGTGCGTATTCTGCGATTTTCTTCGGAAGTCGAATTCCCTCCTCCGTTTGATTATTTTCTAATAATGCGGCCATAATTCGTGGTAATGCCATTGCCGATCCATTCAACGTGTGCACCAACTGCGTTTTTCCATCGGTTTTATAACGGCACTTCAAACGATTGGCTTGGAACGTTTCAAAATTAGAAACAGAGGATACTTCCAACCACTTTTCTTGCGCTGCACTCCACACTTCAAAATCATACGTCATGGCTGCTGCAAATCCCGTATCGCCGCCGCATAGGCGCAAAATCCGATATGGCAACTCCAAATCCTCTAAAATACTTTTCACATGCTCTACCATAGTTTCCAAAGCGGCATACGAGTTTTCAGGCTTCTCAATGCGTACAATTTCTACTTTTTCAAATTGATGCAAACGATTTAGTCCACGTACATGGGCTCCGTAACTTCCCGCTTCACGACGATAACACTGAGAGAATGCCGTATTCATCACAGGAAAATCTTTATCTTCCAAAATGGTGTCGCGGTAAATATTGGTTACAGGAACTTCAGCTGTAGGAATCAGATACAAATCATCTGCGTTGATATAGTACATCTGCCCTTCCTTATCGGGAAGTTGTCCTGTTCCGTATCCAGACGCTTCATTTACAACGTGTGGCGGATTAACCTCCAGATAACCTGCATCGGTGTTTTTATCTAGGAAGTACTGCACCAAAGCTCTTTGCAAGCGCGCTCCTTTTCCTAAATATACAGGAAACCCAGCTCCCGCAATCTTAACACCCAATTCAAAATCAATTAAATTGAATTTTTTTGCCAATTCCCAATGCGGAATCGCCCCCTCACCTAAGCCTTCCACTTCATGCGACTGAAAAATGATTTCGTTGTCATCGGCTGAAACACCAGCCACCACATTTTTATTGGGAATGTTGGGAATTTGATATAAAATAGATAATAACTTTTCTTCAATCTCTGGTTTTTGAGCTTCAAGCTCTTTAATTCTTCCGGAATACTCTGCTGTTTTCGCTTTTACAGCCTCGGCTTCCTCTTTTTTTCCATCCTTTAATAACAAGCCAATCTCTTTCGAAATTTTGTTTTTCTCGGCATTAAGAGTATCCAATTCGAATTGGATTTTCTTTCGCTCCTCATCTGTCGAGATAGCCTCATCCACCAATCCTAAATCTTTGAAATTCCTTTTTTTTAGACCTTCTATAACTCGGTCTTTTTCGTCGCGTAAAAAACTTACTAGTAACATGCGTTTGAGTATTAAAAAAATAAAAAAAGAGTCTTTTGCTCTTTTCTTGAGGCAAATTTACGGAATTATTTTACGATTTTGATGATATTAGGCTCGCCTTCTTGTTTTGTAAAAACGGTCTGGTCATTCACCTCTATCTTTTGCACTTGGAAAACCGATGGTTTATTTTCGTAAAAAATACGGTAATGGTCGATAAAATCGGGTGTTGCGATATTCTTCTTGTAGAAGGAAACATCAATATCAGAAACATAGATCTTGGTATCGCCATTCTCACTAACAAAATTGCGTGCCGCTCCTGCCGAATATTCGATAAAATATCGGTTTGTGGAGTCCTTTTTAACACTGAATGTAGTTAGAGCCTGCGTTGTATAATCGCCACCCAAATCCGTCATTTTAACGGAAGCGTAGCCATCAGCCAACTCCGAATTCAGATAATCAAGCCCCGCAGCATTTTGCACATAAATATGTAATTTCTGATCAATTTTCTGCAAATCTT
>JAYRQH010000032.1:0-8714 GCA_041910715.1 Bergeyella sp. | reverse complement strand
GGACGATCCTGTTTTGGAAAATATCCGAGAGGAACTAACCAAAATTGACATTGATACATTGACACCTATTGAGGCGTTAATGAAGTTAAATGCCATTAAAAAAATGATTGGTAAATAAGATGTTCTTCCGATTTAATTTTCGCTATTTTTTGGTTGCTTTGGCGCTGTTTGCTTTGGAAGTGCTCATTGCAACAGTATTTAAGGAGTTTTTCATTTTGCGCGCCTATGGTGGCGACGTAATTGTGGTGGTCTTAATCTATTTTTTTCTCATGTCCTTTTTCGAATTTAAAAATCAACCGCTTTTAATACTTGGGATTTTTATTTTTTCAGTAGGTATAGAAGTCTTACAATACATAGGAATTGCTGATCTATTAAAGTTAGGACCTGGAAGCATTGCGCATATTGTTGTCGGAAGCTCGTTTTCTTGGTGGGATGTATTTTGCTACTTTTTAGGCTGTCTCTTTCTCCTGATTTTTTATAAACGTTGGATCTAGCCCAACACCCATTTTTTATCGACCGAAATAATCATAATTGTCTTCCGCATACTTGATAAAACGGTTCAGAAGTGCCACATTTTCTTTTTCCATTTCGGAGAGATCATTGTCTACATTGGCGTAAATGGGTACATACCAATCCGTCTGCTCAAAAAACCGTCTGTATGTTGGCTTTTTAAAAGAATATCCATGTCTGGCAAATACCGAATTTTTGATGATTTCCAAATCCAGTTTCTTTAAATTTTTTAATTGCGCTTCTGTGAGTTTTTGTTTGGATGCATTTAGATTAAAAACAACGTCAGATCCTATTCTATACTTCTCTTCTTCGTATTTTTCCTCTTTTCCGGTATCCGCATCGGTATATTTCTCAATGAACATTTTAGGATTGTCCCAATCGACCAGCTCGGTATCTTTTGAGATCATAAAATTGAGATTGTAAGCAAAAACTTTCTTGATGAGTTTAACACGTTTTGTCGGAGCCTTCACATTGCGATCATTAAACGCCGACCACTTTCCTGTCAAACTGTCGCCCACTAAGCTGACGCTAAAACGCCCATCCGTTTTGTCCGTTCCGGGCTCATCCAAAACAAAACTTTTTTCCGCATTATTAAAAACTCCTTGAAACGGTCGTTGGTTGCCATTAACAATGCTGTGTCCATAGACGCTGTCTTTTGTGATTCGATTTATTTTCAACGAAATTTTTTTCTCATCATATGTGGTGTAATATTCGTTACTTATTTTATCAAGATCCTGATACTTGCCTGAAAAATCACCAGAATAAATTCCGTAGAGTTCGGGATGGATACCGATATTGTCTATAGAATCTTGAGCTTTTTTTGCTTTTGCGGAGTCTTGATTAACTGAAAAACTTGTGGATTCTTTTTTACACCCAACTAGTATAACCAAGAGTACAATAACCGGGAAGTAGAATTTTGTTTTCATGAGATGATGTTTTTTTTAATTAGAAATTCAATAAGCAGAATGTTAGGAACCCAACCCAACCACGCAATAAGTTGATAGACGTCCATTGGATTGGGATGAAAAAGGTAGACGAGTACAACCTTCCAAAAACGTAGTGTAATAGCAGATAATGTCAATACAAAACTACGCCACATCCAGTGTTTATGTTCTTTATAGTTTTTCTTCCGAATGGAGGTATAGGCTTTTGCAGTTGTATAGATCCATAAAAATCCAAGGAGGATAAATGAAAGCTGAGAACTCCAACCTCCATTGGCATGCCACCCCATATAGATTCCAGTTGGTGCCGCTAGAGCAAGAATCCCAAGTATGTAGACTTTGCCTGAATATTTATGAAGGTTTTGAACACCAAAATTACGTCTGGTGATTGCTATAAAACCACTTAGCAGGACAAAAATACTGGTATAGACGTGAAGATAAAATAGAGGGAGATATTCAGCATGTGCCCCAACCTCGGTTTGTTTTATCGCCAGGAAATGAACGTCAGACCGAGCAGGAACGTAGTTTAGCGTTAGTTTTAGCATGAGCCAAAAGAAATAAGCGAAAACCCCAGTACAAAGTATTCTCCAGATATAATATAAGTAATTCCTTTTTAGCATTACTCAAATATAGAAAAACTTTTAAATCATTTTGCCTCTAGTCTATTGTTTTTGTGGAGATTACACAGATTTAAAAATTCCGTAACAAGTAAAAGGTACGAAAACGCTCTACAGCTATAACTGATTTAAATCTTGGGCAATGAGGTATGCCTCGCTCCAGCAGGCTTGAAAGTTAAAGCCACCCGTCACGGCATCAATATTCAAAACTTCACCCGCAAGGTATAGATTCGGAAGAACTTTTGAGCGCATGGTTTTAAAATCAATTTCTTTTAAATGAACACCACCGGCGGTCACGAATTCATCTTTAAAAGTTGATTTGCCCGTAACTTGAAAAGGCCGCGCGCAGAGGTTTTCCACCAAAAGGGAAATGCTTTGTGCGTTTAACTGTGAAATTTGCATTTCGGGTTTTATTTTAGAAATTTCAAGAATACGATTCCAAAAACGATTGGTGATATCGAAAATCTTACTTTGTCCAAGCGTTTTCTTCGGATTCTGCTCCTTAAACTCCATAATTTTCATTCGCGCATCTTCCTTGTCAAGGTCAATAAAATTCACACGAATTGAAAAATTGTACTTTTTCGCCGCTAATGTTCGAGCTTCCCATGCAGAGATTTTAAGAATGGCAGGACCAGATAAACCCCAATGCGTAATTAATAAAGGGCCACTTTCTTCAGATTTTAATTCGGGGATCGAAACGGTCGCATTTGAGAAACTCGTTCCGGGCAAATCTTTAAGAAGTTCATCCTTAATATTGAAGGTAAACAAGGAAGGTACGGGAGAGACAATTTTGTGACCTAATTTTTCAATCAGCTGAAGAGATTTTGGTGAGCTTCCCGTAGTATAAACCAAGATATCTGCGGTAAATACTCCTTGGTTTGTATGGATTTCGTAGGTGCTTTCTGTTATGAGAATGTCTTTAACGGAAGTTTTAGTTTTAACATCTACGTGGTTTTGCTCGGAAGCTTTGACCAAAGTGTTAATAATTGTTTGAGAGGAGTCGGTAATAGGAAAAACACGATTGTCATTTTCAATTTTTAATTCGACACCGCGATCAGAAAACCAAGCCATCGTATCTCCGGGTTGAAACTTGGTAAATACACTTAGGAGCTCTTTAGTACCGCGCGGATAAAACTGAACGAGCTCTCTAGGATCAAAACAAGCGTGAGTAACATTGCATCTCCCTCCCCCCGAAATTTTAACTTTCTGTAACACATCTGAGTTTTGTTCGAAAATAGAAATCTCGTATTGATCAGGGTTAAGGTTGGCTGCGCAAAAAAAACCGGCTGCTCCGCCACCAACAATTACTACTCTTTTTTTACTCATAAATCCAATTTATTTTTGAGGCTTTAAAGGTACAACTTTTCTACCCCACCAATATTCCGTAATTTTGGAACTTCAAATCAAATTAAAATTCATGGCTATATATTTTCATCATTTTGAAGTGCGTTGGGGTGATATCGACGCTAATAGACACTTAGCAAACTCCTCGTATGTGCAATATTGTGCACAAACGCGTATGGGATTTATGACGAAACATAAAATGGGTGTTAAGGAACTTAATCGATGGGGCATAGGACCTGTAATTATGCACGAGCGGTATTCATTTTTTCGGGAGATCTATGCAGATCAGAAAGTTTATGTGAGTTTAGAAATTGATGGTATGGCCGAAGATGCTAGTATCTATCGTTTTATTCATAAGTTTTACTTGCCCGACGGCACCCACTGCGCGACTGCAGAAGCTACTGGTGTATGGATTGACATGATGTTACGTAAAATGACAACTCCGCCTGATGATATTTTAGAAAGTTTGCTTCCGTATAAATCAGAAAACACCAAGGTTTTAACTAGAGAAGATATCAAGTCGCTTCCTTTCAGACCGAGTGATATCAACCCTGACGAATTTAAGTAAGAAATCAACTTTCAAAAATAAAATCTATGTTAGAAGATAAAAATCCAGAATTAACTCCGATAGCAAAATTAGGAGAAGTTGGTTTAATAAAACACTTAACCGAAAATTTTCGTTTAAATCAAGAGTCTTCGGAACTGGGGATTGGAGATGATGCCGCAATTCTTGATCCTAAAGGAAAAAAGGTGATGGTAACAACGGACGTATTAGCGGAAGGGGTTCATTTTAATCTAGGCTATGTTCCGTTGAAGCATTTAGGTTATAAATCGGTCGTTGTTAACCTTTCCGATCTTGCAGCTATGAATGCAACACCCTCGCAAATTTTGGTTTCTCTAGCTGTGTCAAATCGCTTTCCTGTAGAAGCCTTGGAAGAAATTTACTCCGGAATTGCCCTTGCGTGCCAACGTTATCATGTGGATTTAGTGGGTGGAGACACCACAAGCTCTAATGCGGGTTTAGTACTCAGCATTACAGCAATTGGAGTACAAAATCAAGAAAAAATCATTAAACGAAGCACCGCGAAACCAGGAGATCTTCTGGTAGTAACGGGAGACCTCGGAGGAGCGTATATGGGATTGCAGATTTTAGAGCGTGAGCATGCCGTATTTTTAGCAAATCCGAATATGCAGCCCGAAATGGAAGGCTATGATTATATTTTAGAAAAACAATTGAAACCTGAGGCGCGAACCGATGTACAGAAAAAATTAGAAGAGTTAGCTATCGTGCCTACGTCCATGATTGACGTTTCCGATGGTTTAGCTTCGGAAGTTTTGCATCTTTCGGATCAAAGTAAAGTAGGTTTCCGAATCTATGAAGAAAAAATACCTATGGATGAACTCACCATACTTACTGCGGATGAGTTTAATCTCAACCCAACTATGGCAGCATTGTCTGGTGGAGAAGATTATGAATTGTTGTTTACCATTGCAGCGGAAGATTACGATAAAATAAAAAACCATCCCGATTTCACCATTATCGGACATGCTGTGGAAGCGGATCAAGGAAATTATATGATATTACGAGGAAGCAACGAACTTTCAAAAATTACATCGCAAGGATGGGACGCATTTCTAAATAGGAATGTCGATTAAAGCGAATCCCTCATAAAACTAGCAAAAGCCTTCGGATGGATAAATTCGTCCATATTTACCGATAAGTCGTTTGTTTCAATTTCCGTTTTAGGATACATTTGCTCATCATAAAATTTGAGCGACCAAGCTCCGTTGCCGTATTCTAACCAAGACAAATTTTCAATCCAGTCGCCTGAGTTGAGATAGCGAACCGAGCCTTTTTCACTGGTAACGATCCGGTCGGAAGGTTGATGGATGTGCCCGCATACTACATAATGATATTGATTTTCGATTGCTAGACTAATGGCCTTTTCTTCAAAATCAGCAATAAATTTAACCGCTTTTTTAACGGAGTTTTTAATTTTTTTGGAAAGTGAAACCTTGTTTTTGCCTAGTAAAGCGAGTAGCCAGTTGATACCTCTATTGAGTAAAATTAGCCAGTCGTAACCAATTCCGCCTATTTTTGCGATGAACTTGGCTCCGCCCTTGGTTGTGTGATCGAAAATGTCTCCGTGGAAGATCCAGTGTTTTTTTCCGTCAATTTGAAGCAAATATTTGTCCGTAAGAAAAAGATTTCCCATTTCGACGTCCGTGTATTTCCTCAGAAATTCGTCATGATTGCCCGTTATGTAGATTATTTTTGTGCCGTTTTTCATTAATTTGAAAAATTCACTTAGCACGGTCATATGGGAATCGGGAAAGTATTTTTTAGAAAACGCCCATCCGTCAATTATATCACCATTTAGAATAAGTATTTTCGGGTTGATGGATTTTAAAAAGGCAATTAGTTCGGATGCGTGACAGCCATATGTTCCTAAATGCACATCCGAAATAACGGTGATTTCTACATCGCGTCTTTCCATAACTTGATTTTCACAAAAATAAAAATTCAACATCCATGGATGTTGAACTAGATGTTAATTTTCGGATACAAATTAGTGAAGGATAGAAAAGCCGACAGTTTTTGTTTGTCCAAAAAACTATCGACTTTCCGAGTTCAATCCGTTAGTTTATCGAGTTTTAGGTGCGTTCGCAATATTCACAATTACGTTTACCGCTTTTTCCATGCTTTCTAGCGCGACATATTCGTACGGTCCATGAAAGTTGATTCCGCCAGCAAAAATATTTGGACAAGGTAAACCCATATAAGATAGCTGTGCGCCATCTGTTCCACCACGAATGGCTTTGATGTCGGGCTCAATACCAGCTTCGCGCATGGCTTGAGCTGCAATATCCACAATATGAATTTTTCCCTCAAATTGCTGCTTCATATTTCGGTACTGCTCCTTAATTTCCACTTCAGCTGTGTTTTCGCCATGTTTTTTGTTGAATTCAGCCACTGTTTCGATCATTTTGGATTTTCTTTCTTCAAATTTGATGTCGTCGTGGTCACGAATGATGTAGTTGAGCTTTGCTTCAGAAACATCGGCATTAATATCCATCAAGTGAAAGAAGCCTTCAAATCCTTTTGTGGTTGCGGGAGTTTCGTTGGCGGGAAGCATCTGCGCAAATTCCGCTGCGAGTAACGCAGCATTCACCATTTTGCCGAAGGCGTAACCTGGGTGAACGCTCAGACCGTGGATTTTAACAACCGCACCAGCGGCATTAAAGTTTTCATATTCCAGTTCGCCAACTTTTCCACCGTCCATAGTGTATGCCCATTCTGCACCGAATTTTTTCACATCAAAATGATGTGCGCCACGACCAATCTCCTCATCGGGAGTAAAACCGATAGCAATTCTGCCGTGTTTAATCTCGGGATGCGCCAGCAAGAACTCTGCTGCGGTTACAATTTCTGCAATTCCGGCTTTATCATCAGCACTTAAAAGGGAGGTTCCATCGGTAGTTATCAAAGTCTGTCCCGCGTAGTCCTTGAGACTTTCAAATCGGCTGGGCGACAACGTAAAACCAGTTTCCTTGTTTAGCACCAAGTCACCACCATCGTAGTTATTCCATATTTGGGGATTAACATTTTGTCCGTTGAAGTCAGGTGATGAATCGTAGTGTGCGATGAAACCAATTGTTGGATCGGTATCGTTTTCAAGATTCGATGGAATGTAGGCATAAATATAGCCTTTGTCATCAATCGACACGTCTTCGAGCCCCAAGTTTTGTAGTTCATCAAAAAGATAATGGGCAATATCCCATTGCTGAGGTGTCGATGGAGTGGTTTCACTTTCAGGATCACTCGTCGAATATATTTTCACATAGTTTATGAAGCGGTTGAGTAGCTTGTTTTTCCATTCATCATTGAAATCAATAGTCGCCATAGGTTGTATTTTAAAAATAAATAGTTAATAATCGTCAAACAAAGTTACGTATAATTGTCAATTGTATTGGTAGAATAACCAGCTATTGCATGCATATGATGGATTTTAGTTTGCTTTTAGGGACTGTTTTTCAGAAATGATTATCTTTAAAGAAAAAAAATAGATGTTTCTTACCGAATGTCCACGTGACGCTATGCAAGGCTGGCATGAGTTTATCCCAACGCAGAGTAAAATAGACTATCTCAATGCACTGATGGCTGTTAATTTTGATGTTTTGGATTGTGGGAGTTTTGTTTCCCCGAAGGCAATTCCGCAAATGGCAGATACCGCTGAGGTATTGCATCACGTTGATAAGACGATTTCATCTACTTTGCTTTCTGTGATTGTTGCCAATATTAGTGGTGCCGAAAAAGCGTTGGCACATGAACAAGTGGATATTTTAGGCTTCCCTTTTTCCATATCCGAAACGTTTCAGTACCGCAATACGAATAAAAACCAAGAAGAAGCATTCACGCAAATACATGAAATTTCAAAAATGTGTATGGCGGAAGGTAAGGATTTAAATGTCTATTTTTCAATGGCTTTTGGTAATCCCTACGGTGAAATGTGGAAGTGGGAAGATGTTGATTATTGGGCAAGCCGCTTTCAGGAAATCGGGATACAGAATGTTTTACTATCTGATACGACAGGTGTGGCAACAATCGAAAAAATACGCCTTCTTTTTAGCGTTATACCTCAAAAATATCGAAATATCAATTTTGGTGCTCACTTTCACAATCGTTACGAAGATGCAATCCCTAAACTAAAAGCGGCTTATGATGAAGGGTGCACGCGATTTGATAGTGCGATTAAAGGAATTGGTGGCTGTCCCATGGCAAAGGATGATTTGGTAGGCAATATGCCGACGGAAAAAGTGATCACCTTTATGGCTAGTGAAAAAATGAACACTAAAATTAATATTTTAAACTTCGAGAGTGCTTATAATAAAGCCAAAGATATTTTTCATTTTTAAGAACATTGTATGAACAACCCAATACTTTCCATTGATGATTTTAAGAAATTGCAAGACAACCCCAATCTTGTTGTTTTTGATGTTCATGTTGGAGCGGATGCGCCTACCCAATATCGAAAAAAACATATCAAGGGTGCTCGTTTTTTAGATTTGGAAAAAGATTTAGCAGAAGTTCCTGAAGATGCCGCAAATGGAGGCCGACATCCTTTACCTTCAGTTGAAAAATTTCAGGAAGCACTGGAACACACTGGAGTAAGTGATGAGAGTATTCTGGTTGTTTATGATGATAAAGGTGGTGCCAATGCTGCAGCACGACTTTGGTGGATGTTGAAATCGTTTGATTTTAACGAGGTTTATATACTTAATGGAGGCTTTCAGAATGCAG
>JAYRQH010000031.1:0-2145 GCA_041910715.1 Bergeyella sp. | reverse complement strand
TCCTGAACTTCGCCAAGACCTTCCTGCAATGATTTACCCATTTCATACGATACCAACTTTCCAAGATCGTCTTTATGCTCTCTTAGTTTTTGACCAAATTGACGTACCAACTCGCCTCGTTTTGGAGCTGGAATTTGCCGAAACTCTAGGAATGCATTTTGAGCAGCCGTCATCACCTTTTCATAATCTTTTGGAGAAGCCGTTTGAACCGTAGCAATGAGTTGGCCATCCGTTGGCGAAACTGATTCTAATAAATCGCCAGAAGCAAAATTTTTTCCACCGACCGAAACTCCTTTATTTTTCTCAAGAATTCCCAATGCTTTCAGTGTTTTACTGATGTCTTTTTCTTTTTTGGATTTTGACATAAAAATAATTTGTTGATTTCCTAAATATACTGCTATTCTTAGAATTGAAAGAAAAATTCAACTTAAAATCCTGTTAATTCTACATTTAAAGACGGAAATTCGGCTTTCCAACATTTAAATAACCGTTGGGGTGAGATTGGAAATGCTATAAAACTTAAAAGTACATTGTTGAAAAAAAAAAAACGTACTACAAAACCTAAGAGAATTTTAAAGAATCATTTTTTTGTTAAATCGATTTATCGCGAATTACTTCACCAATCGGTCTATTCTGAATAATAGATTCAAGCCACGAAATAACATCGAGATAGACAAAGTCGCGACTGTTAAACGGATTTTCCTGCATTTGGAGGTATTCTTTTAGATAGGATTCGGCAATTTTTTTTCGTTCTCCAGGAAATGCTTCTGAAATGTCAGAAAAGGCTTGAATGGTGACGTGATGAAAGTTGGTGGCTCGCTTCATTTTTCTGAAGAACTTCTGCGATTCCTCCATAAAAAAATCCAAATCCTGATCATTTCCTGAGTCAATCATAACCATTATGGCTAAAAGACGTGCATTAAAAAGCAAATCATCCTTCACCACTGTTTTTTTATGGTTTATAATTTGAAAAAGTTCGTGCAAGCAAGCATCATATTGTTGATTTCCCATGTAAGCTGACGCAATTTTAAAATGGAGTATCAAAATATGGTGTTCATCCACTTTAAAATCACTAAATGCATGATTGGTAGTAATCTGCCTAATTAAGGAACTTGCTTCTTGGTAATTTCCAGTTAGAAAAATACGATTCATGCGGGCATTGAAAACAACCGTAAACAGAACCGATTCCGTATTTTCATTTTTAGGAAGCTCGTCTGCAACTACTTTCTCCAGTTTATTCAGCCAAAACTCAAATCGTTTTCGCTTTCGCAGCAGGAATAGTGTATTTAGTAAATATGAATTGCCCTTCAGAAACCACACTGGGTGATTCGCAATCATGTCGGGATGCGAGTAAAACAAATCCACCCATTGTAGGGAATATTTGTATGCATTGATATGATCTTGAAGCAACAAATATTTCCAAACATGCGCTTTGTAAAACCACAATTTTTCGCGAAAACCCATCAGATTAAGGTCTGATTTTGGTAAATGCGCATCAAAAAAATGCTGAATTCGACTTTTATCCTGATTGTTTTTTGCAAATCCATTCGCTAACATCATACTGAATAATTTCAGCGACAGATTAGATAGTTTGGAGTTCAACGCATTGAGTTTTCCCAGTCTTTTAGCATCTGCAATGAGATCGTCAGCTCGCGTTGCTATACTCCGTGTAATGTATTGAGATTCAATTACTTTTTCGAATTCAACAATCTCATATGCAATGTCTTTTTCTTCCAGATCGATCGCGCTTTGTTTTGTCTTATCTAGAATTTTCAAACTTTGTTTGTACAGGCCTTTGTTGTACAAAATGGTAGCGAAGTCCATTTGCTCACGAAGTGCCATCCGGTTATTCATATTACTCGGATTCATTTTTAAGCTGATGAGTATTTGCCTGTACAAATGCGCTTTAAGATTAGAAAGTTGCTGTTTACTGGTAATTTTTTTTTCTAAAATTTTCTTCTCATCATAATCCTCCATTTTGTCTAAAACATCAAACAGCAACAAAAATTTTGCGTCGGTATTGATCCCCAAACGATTTACATAGAGCCGAAATTGGCGCTTTTCAGACTTGGAAAGCGATTGAATTAATGCAAATAAAGAATCTTTTTGTATTTCGGCCATCGTAATTTAGAACACTACAAGTTT
>JAYRQH010000030.1:0-2057 GCA_041910715.1 Bergeyella sp. | reverse complement strand
GTAATCATTTCGGCACCACGCAAACCAATTTCCTCCTGAACCGAGTTTACGATGTACAATCCAAAAGGCAATTTCTTTTTGTTCTCCTTTAATAAACGCGCTACTTCGGCAATCATAAAACCACCCATGCGGTTATCAATAGCTCTACATACAAATTTATCGTTGTTTAAAATCTCAAAATTATCAGGATACGTAATCACACAACCTACATGAACGCCTAAAGCTTCTACTTCGGCTTTCGTAGAGCAACCACAATCAATAAATATGTTTTCAATTTTTGCTGTTTCTTCTGCTTTTCCGCTTCTTCCACGTGTATGAATCGCTGGCCAACCAAAAACACCACGCACAATGCCTTTCTTCGTATGAATGTTCACACGCTTCGATGGCGCAATCTGATGATCCGAACCTCCGTTTCTAATCACGTAGATTAATCCGTCATCGGTAATGTAATTCACATACCACGAAATTTCATCCGCATGCCCTTCAATAACCACTTTATAAGGAGCGTCTGGATTAATAACACCAACTGCACTTCCGTAGGTATCGGTAATAAAGGTATCTACGTAGGGTTTTAAATAGTCCATCCAAATTTTTTGCCCTTCCGCTTCATGTCCCGTTGGCGAGGCATTATTCAAATAATTTTCCAAAAAAGTCATCGACGACTTCTTCAATATCGATTTTGTGCTCATCTTAAAATATAATTTTTTGCTAATTTAAAAATAAGATATTAGAGTTTCACATAATTTCAATAATTTTGGTTTACTTTTTGCAGTGAGTTAAAAAGTTAAAAACAAACACCATGTATAAGTTATTATTAAGTAGTTTATTCCTATTCATTACTACTTTTTCTTTTGCTCAAACCGAAACCGATACGTTACGAATGACGCAACAGGATTCGTCTATTATATATTCTATCGAATTAAAGGAAATCATCTTCACGCCCAATAACGTTTACACGTCGGACGAAGACAAAAAAGCCAAGCTAATATTAAAGAGAAGAATTTTCAAAGTATATCCGTATGCCAAATTAACGGCCGATAAACTAACGCAGTTAAACGCCACCATGGCAAAACTAAAAACCAGTCGCGAAAAAAAGAAATATTTTAAAATCGTTGAAAAGTATTTAGAAGAAGAATTCGAGCCGCGTTTAAAAAAGTTATCGCGTAAAGATGGTCAAATCCTAGTAAAATTAATTTACCGCCAAACCGGAAGCACGACTTTCGACCTAATTAAAGAATACAAAAGCGGATGGAAAGCCTTTTGGGCCAATTCCACAGCCTATTTATTCGACATCAACCTCAAAACCGAGTACAAACCATTCGAAGTTAAAGAAGACTACCATATAGAAGGTATCCTAAACGCCGCGTTTAATCAAGGGCAACTTTCCAAACAAGAAGCCAAGAAAGCCATCGACTTCGACAAACTAAACGAACACTGGATTAATAAAATCAAAATTCAAAAATCCCAACCTAAAGATTAATTTTTTTTGAAGCAGATATTCAGCATTCCATAAAGACTAATAGTCCCGCTGTCCGCTACAATTTTTTCTTTTTTGTTGCTCGAGGTTTTCTTTTTTGTTGCCTGAGGCACTCGAAGGCAACAAAAAAGAAAAAAGATTTTCACTCCCATCGGGGCTAGATAAGACGTTCAGTATTCCAGATTACTATTCCATTGGCTCGCGAAGCGAGCAATCCTTCCTCGCACCTGCGAGCAATTGTCATTCCGACGAAGTAGGAATCTCCTGCGCAGCAGGGAATGGCTTAACGCAGTTAAGTCACGCCCCACAACTCCAACAAGTGCAACGCCTCTGTGAAACTCACTCAACATAATCCATGTCAAAAAAAACTCGGTGCAGCTCTGTGTAAAACTTTTCACAATCCTAAACTATACATATATAATAGTATATAAAACTTCTCCATTCAAAATAAACGAATACTTCATAGAAAGTATTCCCCCTTTGAAGGGGGCTAGGGGGATGTTGCGCCCAGTTCCTCTACCCCAATGTCATTAAGTTAAGAAAAAATCATAAGCTATTCTTTTGATTTTTAGTCACTATT
>JAYRQH010000029.1:0-1821 GCA_041910715.1 Bergeyella sp. | reverse complement strand
CATATCTTCTTTCGAGTGATGAAACGGTGTCCAATACGTTATTAGATTTTTAATGATGATCGAGGACGGTATTGATAAAAATAAAGCTCCCGTAATTAGGGGAATGTATTCTTGTATGGAAAATGTGTAGGAGTATTCTGCATATTCATACCCCAATCCGATAGCGATAATCACTAACAGATGGGCGATTTGATCGCCGATAAACCACGTTCTTTTTGTTTTTACATTTTGGAAGTTGAGTTTGCACCAGTCAATTATAGCGTGCGTTACCGCAATTAAAGCTGCAATCCACCAAAGATTGATATTCCACAGACAAATCCAGGCAAGTAGAAAATGAAGCATGATATGAGCCAAAAAATAAAGACTTTTGCCCTTTTTAGCTTCCTTATTTTTTACCCATGATGTGGGCTGCAAGATAAAATCTCCTAAAAGGTGGGCTAATATGAGCTGGGTGATTATCATACTATAACTCTACAATTTTTTTGCGAAAATAGTGGTCGGTTTCTTTAATAAGATCCAAATTGGCTCTTTTAACACGTTGACTAACCGAGGATTGAGTAATATTTAGTTTCTTAGCTAAATCTTCCTGTGTGATATCGGGACACGTGATATGTTCATGAATAATTTCTGAAGTGGCCACCGTCCACGTATCAAAATCGGTAGAACACCATTTAAAAACCATATTCAAGTCTCTATTGAGTTTGTCATCGGGCGTCTGAATTGCCAAATTTCTTCCTAGCGACTTTAAATCATTCAAGAGACGACCTGAATTGACGTATGCTGTACCATTAGACTCGGTAATTTTTTCGGAAGCATATTGCTCTTCGCCGATTCCTATAGCCACACGAACATCTAAATTTTCATGGGTCTTGATAAGTGATTTTATAGCTAAAAATTTCTGAAAAACTTCGTCCATAGGACATTTCAGTTGAAACTCATCGCCGCGGTAGATTTCCCAAGTTTTGGGCGCTTCTCCCCAAGTTGATAGAAGCTTTTTAAGATCATTCAGCCAGAGAGAAGTTTCCGTATGCTGAGAGTTTATTATATCACCGGTGATAACTGCGATCATGATGGTACAAAAATAAGTATTTTTCCTAATAATGCAAAATTATAAGGATTTTTGCTAATACTAAGATACAATACATAAGCTATATTGCTTATAATATGGTTTTATAAGCTAAAAAACTAATATTTCACCACTATTCAGTATGCAAAAAATGCTTCGTATCATTATTTAAAAATAATTATATTTGAGAAAATTAAAAAATCAATGAACGTAGTAGAAAACGACAACTTAAAAATGATTGCTGAAACGGCGAAAGATTTTGCCGAAAAAAACATCAGACCTCACATCATGGACTGGGATGAAAGCCAAACTTTCCCTAAAGATTTATTTCATCAATTGGGTGAAATGGGATTTATGGGAATCGTAATTCCTGAAGAATATGGAGGTTCTGGACTTGGATATCATGAATATGTTGCCGTTTTAGACGAAATCTCCCAAGTAGATCCTTCCATAGGATTATCTGTAGCAGCGCATAACTCACTTTGTACCAACCACATCTACGAATTCGGAACCGAAGAGCAACGCCACAAGTGGCTTCCTCAATTGGCTTCCGGAAAAGTTATTGGAGCTTGGGGACTTACCGAGCATAATACAGGATCAGACTCAGGCGGCATGTCAACAACTGCAGTTAAAGATGGTGACGATTGGATTATCAATGGAGCGAAAAATTTCATCACCCATGCCATTTCAGGAGACATCGCGGTAGTAATGACGCGTACAGGAGAAAAAGGAGCTAAAAATAATTCCACAGCTTT
>JAYRQH010000028.1:0-4362 GCA_041910715.1 Bergeyella sp. | reverse complement strand
AGATAAAATACTTTTTTCATTCCTCAAAAATAAAGCATCCCGTTCAAAAACAAAAATTAAGTATCTTTAATTAAATTTTGAAGTTTCGATATGCAAAACAAGACAACATTCCAGTTCATCTCAGAACCCACTGACGTAAATTACGGCGGTAATGTACATGGAGGAAGCGTGATGAAATGGATTGACCAAGCTGGCTATGCCTGCGCAAGCTCGTGGAGTTCCAGCTACTGCGTTACCGTTTATGTGGGTGGAATTCGCTTCTATTCGCCGATAAAAATTGGCCACATTGTCAAAGTGGAAGCCGAAGTTATCTACACCGGTTCTACAAGCATGCATATTGCCATTAACGTCTTTTCGCGAAATATAAAACGTCAGGATTTTGAAAAGAAAACCCACTGCATTATAGTATTTGTTGCCGTTGATGACGAGGGAAATCCTGTGAACGTTCCTAAATTCGTTCCTACATCCGAATCCGAAGAAAAAATGGAACAGTATGCAATTAAATTAATGGATTTGCGCCGCCAAATTGAAGATGAAATGAAACCCTTTTTATGATGACTCGCAAAAGTTTTCTCGCGTCTAGTGGACTTCTGATCGTGGCTTCGTGCGTTTCCAAAAGTGCATTTTTTAAAACCAAGCAAAAATTAGGTTTGCAACTCTACACCATTCGCCATTTATTGGATAAAAATGTTGAAAGTAGCTTACAACAGATATCATCTATTGGATTTCAAACAATTGAAATTTATGGCTACAACGGGCAATTTTTTGGAAAAACAAGTGCTGAGTTTTCTAATCTTCTGCAAAAGAATCATCTAAAAGTAGTTAGTTCACACCACTCGCTTTCGGATTTTAAAAACGTAGAATTTTTCGAAAAAGCATGTCAGGACCTGCAAACTTTAGGTTGTCATTACATGGTTCTCGCTTATTTGCAACCGGAAGAACGTTCCGAAAAATCATATCGAGAACTACCCCAAATACTTCAAAAGGCAGCAGTAATTGCTGAGAAATATGGAATTCAGGTCGGCTACCACAACCACGATTTTGAGTTTGAGAATATGGTCGAAAATGAGTTAGCATACGATTACTTACTGGAAAATACGTCAAAAGATATCGTTTTCGAAATGGATTTATATTGGATTTATCGAGCAGGAAAAGACCCAATCGACTATTTTGAAAAATATCCAAAACGGTTTTCTTTGTGGCATGTAAAAGATCGTGATGCCAGCGACCAGTCATTTAGTGAAGTTGGAAATGGAACAATCCCTTTTAAATCTATTTTTGAGCATCGAGAATTGGCCGGAATGAAGTTTTGGTTTGTGGAACAGGATGAAAGTAAAAAGTCAATAATCGAAAGTCTAAAACAAAGCGTTGCTTATATACAAAAGCATTCATTTTTCAAATAAATCAAGATCCATTCATGACAACGCTTTAATAACTCTGTGGCATTTGCCGGTGTACGGAAAAATATTAAATATAAAAATTATGTTGTAACAAAAAATGGAAATTTCCGTACTAATTTTATCAAAAATAGACGTTATGAAAATAAACAGACTGAATGCGGTAGTATTTGCTATGTTAACGGTGATCGTAGTGAGTTGTGAGAAGAAAGAAGTAGTCGTACATAAACCTGCACCCCAAAACGAAACAGTTGGCAATGAAAAAATTGAACGCGTGCAAGGTAATGTGAATAATAGTGATGCTTTTAAAAATATGCCATCATCTATAAAATCGTTTTTGGATAGATACTATCCAAATATTCCCATCGTAAAATATGAGAAGAAAACCGAAACTTTCGATGGAACATCACATGAAGTCCATCTAAATTCAGGGGTTAAAATTGAATTTGACGACAAAGGGGATTGGAAAGAACTAGAAGATGCTGCTGGTGTACCAAAAGATCTGGTTTTAAAAGAAGTGCAGACCTATTTTGACACCAAATTTAAAGGAATTAATATTAAAAAAATAGAGCGCGATAAAAAGTCTATTAAAGCAGAATTAGTTAATGGTTCGGAATACGAATTTGATAAAAATGGAAAATTCATAAAAATGGATCCATAAAAAAAGCCTCAATTTTGAGGCTTTTTTGTATAAGTAATCGAAAATTTATCTAGCGATATTTACCGCTCTGGTCTCTCGAATCACCGTAATCTTTACTTGTCCTGGATAGGTTAATTCATTCTGAATTTTTTCTGAAATATCGTACGAAAGCTGTGCTGCTACTTCATCATTCACCTTTCCGCTTTCCACCATCACACGCAACTCACGTCCTGCCTGGATTGCGTACGCACTGGAAACACCCTCAAAACTTAAAGCTGCTGCTTCCAAATCTTTCAGACGTTGAATATACGACTCCAGAACCTGTCTTCGTGCTCCCGGTCTAGCTCCCGAAATAGCATCTGCTACTTGAATGATCGGTGACAATAAAGAGGTCATTTCGATTTCATCGTGGTGAGCACCAATTGCATTAATCACTTCTGGATTTTCGCCAAATTTCTCTGCCCACTGCATACCTAATAACGCATGCGGAAGTTCTGACTCCTGTTCCGGAACTTTTCCGATATCGTGCAGAAGACCTGCTCGCTTAGCTAATTTTACGTTCAATCCTAATTCAGCGGCCATGGTTGCTGCAATATTTGCAACTTCTCTTGAGTGCTGAAGAAGGTTTTGTCCATACGAAGAACGGTATTTCATGCGTCCAACGATCTTCACCAATTCTGGATGTAAACCGTGAATACCAAGTTCAATAATGGTACGTTTACCAACTTCGATAATTTCCTCTTCAATCTGTTTTCTTGTTTTATCCACCACTTCTTCGATACGAGCTGGGTGAATTCGACCATCAGTTACCAAACGATGCAGAGATAGACGCGCTATTTCTCTTCGAACTGGGTCAAAGCAAGATAGTAAAATGGCTTCCGGCGTATCGTCAACGATAATTTCAACACCTGTTGCAGCTTCCAACGCTCGGATATTTCGCCCTTCTCTACCAATAATACGTCCTTTAACTTCGTCTGATTCGATATTAAATACAGAAACTGAATTTTCAATAGCTTGTTCGGTACCAATTCGCTGAATGGTTTGAATGACAATTTTACGAGCTTCATTTTTAGCGTTCATTTGCGCTTCCTCCATGATGCTTTGCACATGTGCTTGCGCACGAGTTTTGGCTTCTGCTCTCAAAGATTCTACTAATTCAGCTTTTGCTTCTTCTGCAGAATAGTTTGATATTTTCTCAAGAATTTCAACTTTCTGAGCCGTGATTAAATCCAATTCTGCTTGCTTTTTCTCAGCAATTTCTGTTTTCTTAGAATAATCAGCAATTTGTCGATCCAAATCTTTTTCGAGCTTTGAGGTCTTGCTCAACTCATCATTTAGCTTTTGCTCTTTCTCTTTGGTACGTTTTTCAACTTCTTGCATTTTTTTCTCGCGCGCTTGAATATCGGCATCATGCTGCGATTTTAATTCTAAGAATTTCTCCTTTGCCTGAAGCTGTTTCTCTTTCTTTATCGATTCTGCCTGTACAGAAGCTTTTTCTAGTGTATTTTCTGCATTCTTTTTTGCATCTTCAATAATAAATTTTGCTTTAGAATTGAGTGAACTTTTGGAAAATAGCATTCCTGCCAAAGCTCCTACAATAAGGCACACAAGGCCAACGATTATAGGTATAGTCATATATTTATGTTTGTTTTATAATTTGTCTTCAACTGATTCAATAAAAAAACCTACAATAATTCAAAGATTGAGAGTAAACTCCTAATCAACACGATTTGAGCTGATTTTCACTTTCTGTAATCCGCGAAATGCGGCACGCCATTAAGTGAACTTTTACTCGGTAATTGTTTAGCGTTGAGTTTACCTTTAATGTGTTAGAACTATTGTAGGCAGTCGTTAAAATATGGTGCAGTCTATTCTTCCAAGAGCGCATTAAGCTCTTTCACCTTCTCTAAAGAAGAGACTGTATTTTTATCTAAATTAAGCTGAACTACTTCAGCGCTTGCTCCCAACTTTAGAGCACACATAGCCAAAGCGTCTTGCTTATCTTTAACATCAAAACTTGCTTCAAAATCTTTAATCATCGCTTCAATCTGCTTTCCTACTCGGCGAAGGGTCTCTTCTTCAGCAGCAGGAACATTTAAAGGATATGTTCTTCCGGCGATATTGATGGTAATTCTTCTTACTTCCATTATACGCCGCTATTTTGAAGTTGGGCAATGCAAAAATCTACTTCTTTAATCAACCGGTTAATGTGATTTTTCATTAATCGATTGTGTTCTGGATTACCCGATATGGTTGCTTGCAGTTTTATGTGTTTGTTGTCTTCTACCAATTCCTGATTCTTCTTCTTTTCATCATGGTACTTCT
>JAYRQH010000027.1:0-6714 GCA_041910715.1 Bergeyella sp. | reverse complement strand
GGAATACCGCATTGCCCCTGCTTTCCCAGTTCCTAACGAAGGATCACCACTTCCCACGATGTATAAATTTCCGTTGAGTGTTCCGCTATCGTCAATGTTTCCTGAATACTCCAATTGCGTTTGCCACGTATACTTCATACCAAGAAGTGCTACCGCTGTCTCGGTTGTAAGCAATTTGGTGGTTGAAGCTGGAATTAAGGAAGAAGATTCGTTGTAAGAGTTAATTACTTTCTTTGTTTTGGGATCGTAGATCACAAATCCCCAATTTGCATTTCGTAGCACTGGATCCGACATCACCGAATTCACAGCGATATCAATTTGATCTTTAACCGTGAGTACTGCTTCCCGAGTCTCCTTAGAATTGGCGACTTGGTTTTCGTACATATTAGGATAATGAGAAGTAGCTACGGAAGTTTGACCGAAAAGGATCGAAGTGGCAAAGAAAGAAAGTCCTGCATAAAAATTTTTCAGTTTCGTCATCAATCTAAATATTGGATAGAATTTAATGAGTTTATGCCTAATTACAACAACATAGAAACTCATCCTTCATACAAACAGCCAAAAGTATAAAAATATTGTACTATCAATGCGAAAATGACTACTAAAATAGGTTTAAAATGAGTTAAAAATTGTTAAAAATCAACAAAGATTGATTTTTTAATTGATTGATATGCTGGTATTTCGTCAAATTCGTCGAGGCTAATGGCAAGCAATTCTTTACATTGCTGATACGTTTTACCACGAGGAAATTTCAATAAAATCTGATACTGATAATAGGTATTGAGTCTGGAAATTGGTGCTTTTTCGGGACCTAAAACCATTGCTTCATGTAGATACTTTCTCAAAATACTTCCCATAAAGGTAGTGGCTCGATGCACCTTATCTTCTTTACGGTGCTTCAGCTCTAACATAACCAATCTTGTGAAAGGCGGATAATTGAATTTCTTGCGTTCCTCTAAAAAATAAGTATATATTGCCTCGGGATTTTCTTGTTTCAGGAGCTGGAATATCGAATGTTCTGGCGAAAAAGTCTGAATCATCACCTTACCTTGACCAGATGTCCTACCAGCTCGTCCCGCAACTTGGGTGATCAGTTGATAGGCTCGTTCTTCTGCACGGAAATCTTGTACATACAGCATCTGATCAGCACGCGGAATCGCAACCAGTTCAATATGGTCAAAATCCAAACCTTTGGAAATCATCTGGGTTCCCACCAAAATATCGGTTTCACCGGAATCCATTTTTTCGAATAATTTTTCATAGGCAAACTTGCGACGCATGGAATCGACATCCATTCGGTCTACTTCTGAGTTGGGAAAGAGTTTCGAGACTTCTTCATGTATTTGCTCCACGCCTATTCCTTTTTCATTGAGATTGGTTGAATGGCATTTGGGGCACGCTATGGGCTTTGCCGCTCTATGCCCACAGTAATGGCATTTCATCTCGTTCGAAAACTTATGATACGTCATCACCACATCACAATTCGAGCAATACGTAACATAACCACAACTTTCGCATTCGACAACGTTTGAGTAACCTCGTTTGTTATGAAGAATCATGATTTGATTATGCTCTTCCAACAGTAGATTCATCTGTGCCAATACATCCGTTGAGAAATTACCAATTGCATTTTTAGTATCCAAGGCTTTTTTGAAATCGACAAGCTCCAACTTTGGCAGCGCAATATCCTGAAATCGCTTTTCTAGTGGCACATAGGATAATTTTCCCGACTTCGCTAAAAAGTACGATTCTACAGAAGGTGTCGCCGAACTTAAGATTACGTTCGCTTTGTAAACCAATGCAAGATATAACGCCGCATCGCGACCATGAAAATAAGGACTTGACTCACGTGGTTTATACGCTTGATCGTGCTCTTCGTCTACCACAATCAATCCTAAATTTTGGTATGGTAAAAAGAGTGCATTACGTGTTCCAATAATTACGGAAAGCTCGTTCTGACGAACTTTTTTCCAGATTTCAACTTTTTCAAAATCGGTCATTTTCTGATGATAAAATCCCAGTTGAGAACCGTATTTTTTTTCTAAACGACCAATAATTTGCTTCGTTAACGATATTTCGGGGAGTAGGACCAAGACCATTTTGCCCTGGTCGGTCATCTCCTCCATCAACTTCAGATACACATGCGTTTTACCAGAGGATGTTACGCCATGCAGCAATACATTTTGCCCTTCGTTGAATGCTTTGTCTATTCTATTTTTAGCTATTAACTGTATTTCGGTAAGTTGCTCTGCCGCCTCGGTCTCGCCTTCATACAAATTAACCCGATCTTCGTTTAAGACATATTCCTGGACAAGATTTTTTTCAATTAAACCTTTTAGATGGCTAGCTGTAAATGACCCATTCTCAAAAACATCTGATTTACGAATTGGCTTTGTAGTGTCTTCCGAATAAATGCCCAAAATCTGGAGCAATAAAGCATTTTGTTTTGGTGATTTTTTTAGAAACTTAAAAACTTCCGAAAGCTGATCATTCTTAAGTATTTCTGGATTCAGCTGTAGATATTTAACTTCCATACTTTTATATTTTTCCTGTACTTTTTCATCAATTTCGATAAACTTTAAATCAATTAGAGAGTTTACTGTTTTGATGATTTCCTTTTTAGGAACAAATGCCTCAATATCTTTAAGATTGATAATCTGCCGTACTTCCAACGCTTGTATTAAAAATAATTCGTTGGCATCCAAAATTTCATAATCAATGCTTATGTCGGGCTTTAGTTTTAAAAATGTTTCGCTTTCTAACTTCATTGATGAAGGAAAGGCAAATCGATAAACTTCGCCAATGTTGGAAAGGTAATGCGAACTAAGCCAGGACCAGAATTGCAGTGATTCCGTTGGTAAAATGGGTACATCATCCAATAAACTAATAATCTCTTTTGGCTGGAAAGTATCGGGTTCATTATCATGAAATTCCAAAACAATACCCGTATAAATTTTTTTACCACCAAAAGGCACCAAAACACGCATTCCAACTTGGATGTTTGCTTGTAAGTCTTCTGGTATTCGATAGGTAAACGTTCCCTTCAAATTTAATGGTAAAATAATCTGCGCAAAAGTCATAGATCCGAAATGTCCGCTAGGTAAATGAAAACCATCTTTTGTGGTTAGTAGCAAAAATACGAAATTTTACTACGATGATAGTACGTGATTAAAATAATAAAAGCGGAAAAATCCGCTTTTATTTTAAATTATAGAGAAAAAAATATTCCTTTTCCTATTTGGATTTTCTTCTTTGTAATTCTTTCTCAATAAGTCCAAGTTCCCTACCTGTTTGTCCAGCCACTGAAGTATTTTCTGCCGCTCTTCTTGTTAAATACGGCACCACATCTTTTACGGGTCCATACGGCAGGTATTTAGCAACATTATAGCCTTTATCAGCTAGATAAAAAGTCATATTATCACTCATTCCGTATAACTGTCCGAAATAAATGTTACTGAGGTCGTGCGGTAAATTCTGAACGTTCATCTTATCCATCGTTAATTCCGCAGACTTCTCGTTATGCGTACCAAAGAAAGACGAAATGACATCCAAGTTAGCCATCACAAAATCAATTCCTGCATTGTAATTATCATCTGTAGCTTGTTTTGTTGGCTGTATTGGATCTGGATATCCTTTTAATGCCGCTCTTTCGCGCTCTTTTTCCATGTAGGCACCGCGTACAATTTTGTAGCCGATGTAATATCCTTTTTCTTTCGCTCGTTGTAAATGCTCCGTCATATACTCGATGCGACCTGTTCGGTACATCTGAATGGTATTCCAAACAATCGGTTTTTCCTTATTGTATTTTTCCATCATTTCTTCACACAGCTGATCTGCGGCTGCTTGCATCCAGGTCTCTTCAGCATCTACCATCACCTTTTTGTCATTTTCCCAACACATTTTACAAACTTCGTTAAAACGCCGCACCACACGTTCCCACTCTGCTTTTTCTGTTTCTGTAAGTTCCACACCTTTTCCTACTTCCTCATACAAATCTATTCGGCCAAATGCTGTAGGTTTGAAAACGATAAAAGGAATCGCCGGATTCCCTACCGAAAAACGTATAATATCTTTAATTTCCTTACAAACTGCATCAAATGTCTCCTCGTCTTGCTTACCTTCAATAGAATAGTCAAAAATACTTCCTACGCCCCTTTTGAAAAGCTGTTTCACCACTTTCATACTTTCTTCTCGAGTCTCGCCTCCCACAAATTGTTCAAACAATGTATTTTTTACGATATCCTTTACAAATGGAAAATTATGATGAACAGTAAAATTTAAAATAGAAGTCCCCAAATTAGTTAATGTGGGTTTTTCAATCATTTTAAACATCCAATAAGCTTTTCTAAGCTGCTTATCGGTTTTATCGGCAAAAGCAATTTGAGTATTGTTGAAAATAGACATTGTAGATTTTTTTTAGTGGTGACAAATTTAATAATCATTAGGCAATTGCACCTAAAAAATTATGGTTTAAATTTGTGCAAAATTTTTTACATGATAACGGTCCTCGATACTGATTTTTCGCAGTTAAATCAATTTCTTTTAGACAACAAGCCTAGCAAAATTTTTATTCTTTGTGATGAAAATACGCATCAGTACTGTTTACCCTTTCTTTTGGCGAATCTAGAAACCGATATTCCGTTCGAAATTTTAGAAATTGAACCCGGTGAAGAGATGAAAACCATAGAAACTGCTACGCAACTGTGGGAAATTCTTTCGGAATTTGAGTGCGATCGAAAAGCATTGATTATGAATGTTGGCGGCGGCGTCATCACCGACATGGGTGGTTTTGTAGCATCCACATATAAAAGAGGAATTCAGTTCATCAATATTCCGACAACCTTATTGGCCATGTGTGATGCATCAATTGGCGGAAAAACGGGCATCGATCATCAATTTCTTAAAAATATTGTGGGCACCTTTGCTCTGCCTGAAGAAATATTTGTTTATCCACCGTTTCTAAAAACGCTAGCGTTTACTGAACTTCGAAGTGGTTTTGCAGAAATGCTTAAGCACGGCTTGATAGCCAATGCCAAGCATTGGGAGGCGCTTACTTCAATCAACGAACTTACATCCGAATCGGTAGCTGCATCAATTGAAACATCGATGATTATCAAGCAAAATGTGGTAGAGAAAGATTTTAAGGAACAAAATATTCGAAAAACGCTCAACTTCGGTCATACCATCGGCCACGCATTCGAAAGTTTGTTCTTGCAAGATGGAAATCATGTTCCTCATGGAGAGGCTGTCGCTGCAGGGATGATTTGTGAAACGTATCTCGCTTTTCTTGAAAACCTGCTTTCCGAGGAACTTTGTTTTGATATCATTCAACAAATCAAATACTACTATCCTAAGTTGGACATTAGCACTTTTAAAAACGATGATTTACTTAAATTGATGGGTAATGATAAAAAGAATGAAGGCGGCCAAATCAATTTCTCGCTCCTAACTGGAATCGGAAATTGCACATTTGACTATAAAGCCTCTACTGAAAACGTGCTTAAAGCAATCCAATTTTACGAAAAATTAGACTAAAGTGCGGTCAAATTTGTCCTATTTATAAATTCTGAAACAATTTTAGTTTTAAATACAAATTATTTTTCAACTATCTGATTTTCAATTATTTATTTTTAAAAAAAATTAAACAAATATTTAGTTTTTTCATTAAAAAAAGGTTTTTTTTCGGTTTTGGCAAAGAATTTGAAATATACGCCACGTCTTCAACCACTGAAAAACAACAAATACACGAAGACATTTGAAAATAGAAATTAAAAAATTAGAAATTATGAAAAAGTTATTTTTAGGATTAGGATTAGTTGTTGGAACTATGACTTTCGCACAGCAGTTTGGTATTAAAGCAGGTATGAACGTTTCTTCATTATCTAAAGATGAAGGACTAAGCGATCAAAAATCAAAAATCGGTTTTAATGCAGGTGTATTCATGAATGCTCCAATTGCAGAAAGTTTTAGCATTCAGCCAGAGATTTTATACAACCAATTAGGTGAAAAATCGAATGCAACAATTGCTGGAACTAAGTATTCCTATGCTTCACACTTAGATTATATTACAGTGCCGGTGATGTTTCAGTATAACGCAACACCATCATTCTACTTAGAAGCTGGTCCAGAAATGGGATTCTTAGTAAGTGCTAAAAACAAAATCAAAAATGAGTCTACTGGTCAAACAGTTAATGAAACGGGAGATTACAAAGATGATTTAAATGGATTTAACTTTGGAGTTGGTCTAGGTGCAGGTTACTACTTCACACCAAACATCGGTCTTACTGCAAGATACGTAGCAGGTTTCACCGATATTTATAAAGACAACGGAGGTGATGCTGTTAAAAACAACGTTTTCCAAGTTGGTTTAGCATACAAATTCTAATCGTACAATTAGAACGCATAAAATATCAGGTCCTAACGGCCTGATATTTTTTGGTTACTTATTGAAATCGTATAACTTAATTGAAAAATATTATTAAAAACGATTTGTCTTTGGTACGCTTTTTACATTGTATACCGTATAGATATTTATTAATAATAAAAAATCAGAAATCATGAGTACTAAAAAAAATGGACTATTAGCGTTATTGGGATTAGGAGCTTTAGCATATTGGAAATATAAAAAATCTACTCCAGAAGAGAAGCAGATGGTAAAAGATAAAATTAACACTGCAAAAGATAACTTCAACAAGTGGGGTAACGATATCAAAG
>JAYRQH010000026.1:0-3098 GCA_041910715.1 Bergeyella sp. | reverse complement strand
TCTTTTTTCTGCTTCGATACAGATTGTGCAAACACCATGGCGGAACATAGAAATAGCATCAAAAAAACTAATTTTCTGTCTCTTGAATTCATGGCGTTATTAAATTTTAATTTTGTAGACATCAGTTTCATTACGACGAATATTTTCAACAAAAAAACCATTTTCTTCGGGGATAATTTCTGCTAAATCAAAGGATTTACACTCTTTGGGTAAACCTGAAAAAATGAGCGTGAACCAGAAATCTTTCATCGGCACAACGGGCGTCCAATGAGGGAATATGCTGATATTTTCTGCAAAAAGGAGCTTGCTTTTATGACTGCTTCCCTTGTCTAAAAGATAGGTAGACTGCCAAATCCGAATCATACTGCCCCAAAGTGGTGACTTTGGAAAACAACAGTGAACGATCACTTGTTTCTCCTCCTCCACTTGAGTTTTAAACTCGAGCAGAAGTTCTTCGGCAATAAAAGGTTTCTCAATAGTTGTCATAAGTAACCAAAGATATGAAAAGAAAAAGCATCTTTTGAGATGCTTTTTATTACTATGCGGAAGTTTAAAATTAATATTCCAACTCCAATTTTTCTTTGCTGAATGCTCGTACTTTATCGGTTAGCTCGACATCATCTGCCAGTTTTTTCCCGTAAGATGGAATCATTTCTTCCAATTTCGCTTTCCACTCACCGTTTAGTTTCTCTGGGAAACATTTTTCAAGAACTGCAAGCATTGCGGAAACTGCAGTAGATGCACCTGGCGAAGCTCCCAAAAGTGAAGCTAAATTACCTTTACTGTTCACAACGACTTCAGTACCAAATTCCAGCTTACCACCTTTTTTATCATCTTTTTTAATTATTTGTACACGTTGTCCCGCCACTTTAAGTTCCCAATCTTCTTCTTTTGCATCCTTCACAAAATCACGAAGTGCTGCCATACGCTGGTTTTTATTCATCGCCACTTGTTGAATCAAATACTTCGTCAATGGAAGATTATGCCACCAAGCACCAAATAATGAACGAATATTTTTAAAATTCACACTCTCCGGTAAATCCAGATAGCTTCCTTCTTTTAAAAATTTTGTTGAGAAACCGGCAAATGGTCCAAAAAGCAAGGCTTTTTTGCCGTCAATAATTCGTAAATCAAGATGCGGAACCGACATCGGAGGTGCATCAACCGTTGCTTGTGTATATACTTTGGCGTGGTGCTTTTCTACCAACTCGGGATTATGCGTTACCAACCACTGACCTGATACGGGAAAACCGCCATACCCTTCACTTTCTTTAATATCGGAACTGTCTAGAAGCGGCAGCGAATAGCCACCTGCACCAATAAAGACAAATTTCGCTGAAACAGTCTGTTTGTGGTTGTTCAAACGATCTTTGACCTCAGCAGACCACGTGCCATCCTCTTTTACATCTAAATCTTTAACTTCGTGGTACAAGAAGACCTCAACAGCCGAATCTTCTACAAGGAAACGACCCATTTTACGCGTTAAAGAACCAAAATTAACATCGGTTCCCATATCCATTTTTGTGGCAGCAATCACTTCATTTTCTTTACGCTTACTCATAATAAGAGGCACCCATTGTTCCAATTGATTATGATTTTGCGAAAATTCCATCCCTTTAAACAAATGTGATTTTACCAATGCCTGATGTCTTTTGGTTAAGTATTGTGCGTCATTTTCTCCAAAAACGAGGGACATATGCGGGCAGGAATTGATAAAATCTCGCGGCTCATTAATATGACCTTTATCTACCAAATACGACCAAAATTGTTTTGAAACCTCAAACTGTTCCACAATTTTTTCCGCTTTCGAAATATCGATACTACCGTCTTCCTTCTCTGGGGTATAATTGAGTTCGCAGAAGGCAGAATGCCCGGTTCCTGCGTTATTCCATGCTGCGGTGCTCTCTTTGGCAAAACGTCCTAAACGTTCAAAAATAGCAATTTCCAATGTTGGATCAAATTCATGAAGCAACGTAGCCAAAGTCACACTCATAATCCCACCACCAATAAGTACAACATCGTATTCTGGCTTGGGAGTTCGTGTCTTGCTCTTCTTATGCATAACTATATTTTATGCAAATTTCGGAAATCCTTAGCAGATACGTTTGATTATTAAATAGAAATTCTCGGTTGAACGTATAGGTAAATTGAGATAAAGTGGCACAGAGAGCCCAATAAGACGAAAACGTGAAATAGCGCATGGTTAAAATGCAACTTTTTGATTGAATAACATAAAGCGCCGATGGTATACGCCGCGCCACCTGCCAGCAACCAAAAAATACCGTTCTCGCTTAAATTATCTGCAAGGGTTTGAAACGAAAAAACAATAATCCACCCCATTCCTACGTACAGAAGTGTGGAAATAATTTTAAATCGACCTGTAAAAAAAACTTTTAAGAAGGTTCCTACCAAAGCAATGCCCCAAACAGTACCTAAAATAAAATCGCCTCCATTATGTTTTAAAGTCACCATTGCGTAGGGTGTATACGTCCCGGCAATAAATAGAAAAATTGCAATATGATCAAAAATCTTGTAGCGATAGCGTTTTCGAGGGTTAATGGACGAATGATATACTGTGGATGCCACATACAGTACAAGCATCGTGCATGCGAAAATAAAAAAACTAATGGTAACCTCCCAATTCTGATACTCATAAGCCTTCATCATTAGTAAAACGAAAGCAACCACACTTAAGACAATTCCCGCAAAATGAGATTGCACATTCAACCGTTCCTCAAGAGGAGCGTACGGTTTTAGCATTTTTCGAAGCTGAGACGTTTTCAACGAGAAAAATCAGTTAGTTTAAAATGGTAGTCAGTTTTTGGAATTGCTTTTCAGCATTGCGCTCTTCATAAAGAATACGATATACCGTGTCAATAATTGGTGTATTCATATTTTTTTCTTTGGAAGTTTGATAAATGGAATCTGCAGCATAATACCCTTCCGCAATCATATTCATGGATTGAATTGCCGATTTTACGGTATAGCCTTTTCCTATTAAATTACCTAAACTTCGGTTACGCGAAAACAAGGAATATGCTGTAACCAACAAATCTCCTAAATACGCACTTTCATTAACATCTCGGGGCGCTTCGTAG
>JAYRQH010000025.1:0-4011 GCA_041910715.1 Bergeyella sp. | reverse complement strand
CCTCCAGATAACGCAAGTGGTAATTTTGTTAAAGTAGTTCAGCGTGTGCCTGTACGACTGGATTTTGTTCATCTCAATCCCACAATAGCTAAAAAATTACGGGCGGGGATGAACGTGAAAGCGGAGGTTATCTTAAACTAAGTTCATTTAAAAGTTTATAAACAAGTAAACTTCTGAAACCATTATTATGGAACAAGACTCATTAGTAGAATACAGTTCGCGGCGTATCATCATTACCGTAACCGCCATTCTTTGTGCTTTGCTGGAGATTGTAGACTCTACGATTGTTAATGTAGCGCTTAACGAAATGAAAGGCAACTTGGGAGCAACCTTATCCGAAGTTGGTTGGGTGATCACCGCATATGCAATAGGAAATGTGATTGTTGTTCCTATGACGAGCTGGCTTTCGCAACAGTTTGGGCGACGAAATTATTTTGCAGCTTCCATCGTTATATTTACCATCTGTTCGTTTCTTTGCGGCAATGCAACCAATATTTGGGAATTGGTCTTTTTTAGACTGATGCAGGGTATCGGTGGGGGCGCGTTATTGGTTACTTCGCAGACCATTATTACTGAATCATATCCTATTGAGAAAAGAAGTATGGCACAGGCTATCTATGGCCTAGGTGTTATTATTGGTCCTACTTTAGGTCCACCATTAGGGGGTTATATTGTCGATAATTACAGCTGGCCGTATATTTTCTACATTAATATTCCGATTGGGATTGCAGCAACGATGCTAACGCTGCAGTTTGTAAGAAGTCCGAAGTACGCTGCCAAGAGAGCTATTCGAGATGTCGACTGGATTGGTATTTTCCTTTTAAGTGCTTTCGTGGGGTCACTGCAATACATATTAGAGCGTGGTCACGAAGACGACTGGTTTGAAAGCCGAACAATTGTTTTCTTAACAGTTGTTGCCGTTTTAGGCTTCATCTTATTTCTTTGGCGCGAACTAACATTCCGTTATCCGATTGTTGAACTACGGGTTTTGAAAAATGGAAATTTACGAATCGGAACCGTGATGTCTTTTATATTAGGATTTGGTTTGTACGGTTCGACATTTATTGTACCTCTTTATACACAAAGTATTCAGGGTTGGACAGCATTGCAGTCTGGTGCTCTGATGATTCCAGCTGCTTTGACGACGGCCTTTATGATGCCAATTATCGGACGACTGCTCACTCGTGGTGCTAAACAGCAAATCTTAGTAGCGATTGGGTTGTTTATCTTTTTTGTTTATAGTTTTTGGGGCTACCGAATTTTAACTCCCGATACCGGAAAGGATGATTTCTTTTGGATGCTCATTGTTCGAGGTGCAGGATTGGGTCTATTATTTATTCCCATCACATCGTTGTCATTAAGTACTTTGAAAGGGCAGGAGATCGGGCAAGGAGCAGCATTCACGGGAATGATGCGCCAGTTGGGTGGGTCATTTGGTATAGCAGCAATAACGACTTTTATTTCCAACCAAACGTCCAAGCATGCCGCATCAATTTCTGAACATCTAAACATGAATGATTGGAATGTCCAACAAAGGATTGCTACTTTAAAAGCAGGATTTATGGCAAAAGGCATGACCCCTGATGTGGCCTTGGCTTCTGCGTATAAAGCCCTCCAAGGTTCTGTCGCAAAACAAGCTGCCGTGCTATCCTATATGGATGTTTTCCTCTACTTAGGATTGGTTTTTTTGCTCTGTATTCCATTTGTGTTATTTGTTAGACAGAAGAAAGGTCGCGAACCAATTGATTTAAGTGAAGCAATGCATTAAAACAAAAAACGAATCGACGGATTCGTTTTTTTTGTTTTTAGTGCCAGCGTTTCTTTTTGAAATAAATGAATGTGCACAAAACAACCAACAACATCACGCCAACCGTAATGTAGTATCCATAGGGCGTGTGGAGTTCGGGCATGTTGTCGAAATTCATTCCGTATACACCTGCAATAAAGGTGAGAGGTAGAAAGTAGACCGAGTATATGGCTAAAAGTTTCATGACTTGGTTCGCTTTCTGATCCGATAAGGCCAAGAACATCGAAATTAAGTTGCTAACCTGAGCTATAAGATGATCAAAATCGGCAACAACATCTTTGTGCTTATCTTCAATATCGGCAATTTGTGCATCCGTAAGCTGAAGTTTGTTCACGTTTTTCACCCAATCGCCCGAAATGTTCAAAATTCTAAAGTTAAGACCTGCTTTACGCTTTACTCGAAATAATTTTCGGATTTGTGAAGAGTGATTGTTATTGTGTAGGAAAATGTCATTTTCCATTTTATCGATGATTTCAATTAACCGAATACTTTCATCATCAAACGATTTCAGGACTTTTAAAAGCAAACGAAGCGCAATAGAACTCGTTGTTACTTCGGTTTTTTCACCATGCACCTCCGCTTTGTACTCATAAATACTGCGGTTTTTAAGGCGGTGAACCGTAATGATGGTGTTTCCAACGATGAAAATTCCCAACTTTGTACTCACATCGCTAATGTTATTCAGGCTTTTTCGCTCGAGATCGGTATTTTCTCGTGTTAAAAAGAAAAGTACTCCTTCGTCTTCTTCAAATTTTGGAAGGTGATTGGCATCCGTAGTGTCTTCCAACAAGAGCGGATCAATATTATAACGGTCTTTTAGAAAGTTGATATCTTCTAAAGAAATGTTCTCACAATCCAACCACTCGCAATGCTCATTCTTATACGCTATTTCGATTGCCATCGTCGTTTTTTTTGGCTGTAAATGTACTGCATTTTATCGAGGTTTGCTGGGGTGTTTTCGAACTCAATTTTCAAAATAAATTTTAGTATGTAGGGAATATCAAATATATTTGTCCAAATATTTTTTTTAATGATAAAAAGTATCATAAAAGGGGTGGGGCATTTCGTGCCTGAAAACGTTGTTACCAATGATGACCTCGCAAAATTAATGACCACTAATGATGAGTGGATTACAGAACGAACCAGAATTAAAGAAAGGAGACATCGTAAAAATAGACTTGATAGCGAAGAGACTACTGCTTTTTATGCGATGAAAGCTTCGCAAAAAGCTTTGGAAATGGCCAAGCTAACCGCGAAAGACATTGATTATATTGTTTTTGCAACGCTTTCGCCAGACTATTTCTTTCCTGGAAGTGGCGTGGTACTTCAAGACTTGTTAGGCTGCGATACGATTGGTGCTTTAGATGTACGTAACCAATGTTCGGGCTTTGTATACGCGATGAGTGTGGCTAATGCCTTCATCAAAGCAGGAGTTTACAAAAACATCTTAGTTGTCGGTGCGGAAATTCATTCCTTTGGTTTGGATTTTAGTGATGAAGGTCGAGGGGTTTCTGTGATTTTTGGAGATGGTGCCGGTGCGGTAATTTTATCGGCTTCGGAAGATGCCAACGCAGGAGATATTCTATCAACCAATATGCATTCGGAAGGGAAATATGCAGAAGAACTTGCCGTGAAATTTCCGGGTACAAAATTTGGCTGGAGTGATGTTTTGATAAATGATCCAGAACGTATTACCAACCAAGAAATCTATCCGGTGATGAATGGCAATTATGTTTTTAAACATGCTGTCACACGTTTCCCAGAGACGATGGTCGAAGCTCTTGAAAAAGCGGGAAAAAAAGTTGAAGATTTGGATATGTTTATTCCGCATCAAGCTAATTTACGAATTGCCCAATTTGTACAAGAGAAGTTTGGTTTGCCAGATGAAAAGGTTTTTAACAACATACAAAAGTACGGAAATACAACGGCGGCGTCCATTCCCATTGCTTTAAGTGAAGCGATTGAGCAGGGAAAGATCAAAAGAGGTGATTTGGTGCTTCTTTCTGCTTTTGGTAGCGGATTTACATGGGGTAGTGTTTTGTTTGAATACTAGTTCTCCATAATTAGTCGTTCCTTAACAAAACCCACTATTTAATTTATTTTTAAAAACAGGATTAGAAAACAGCATAATTTGTATCTTATAAAATAAGATAATAATTTTCTGTTTCAGTAGTTCCATCATTTTCTTCATGTTCCAAGCGGTT
>JAYRQH010000024.1:0-6110 GCA_041910715.1 Bergeyella sp. | reverse complement strand
AGAGCATTATGGCATTAGAAGATGTATTAAAATCAGGAAATTATAAATTAATTGACATACGCGAACCGCTAGAATTGGATATGGATGGAAATATCCCAGGGGCTGAAAATATCCCTTTGGGACAAGTAGAAGACAGAAAAGATGAAATTCTGGCCATTGAAGGACCTGTTGTTCTCTTTTGCAGAAGCGGAAACCGTAGTGGAAAGGCATTGGAACTTTTAACAGCAGAAGGCCTTAAAGAGGGCTACAACGGCGGCGGATGGGCTGAACTTAAAGAAAAAATTGAATCCATCTAAAATAAAAAACTGCTCCCACACGGAGCAGTTTTCATTTCATTCATATTAACAAATCGTCCGAAGACGTATTTTTCTTACTTTTTGTAAAGATAAAAAAGTATCTGAAAATACCAAATCTCGATTTAAAATGCGATTGTAGCCGAGTTTCTAAATTCGCTTAAAAGTTTTTCAAAAACTTCAGAAACTGGAAGCACCTCATCGATGAGCGCACTTACCTGACCAATTTCCAGCTCGCCCTCTTGCAAATCGCCTTCAAACATCCCTTTTTTTGACCGTCCTCTTCCTAGCAACGCTTTTAATTTTTCGACATCTTTTCCTTCTTGGTAAAGCTGTTCCAACTGACCGTAAAATTCATTTTTTACCAATCGAACGGGAGCCAGTTCCTTGAGCGTTAAAAATGTATCGCCTTCCTGCAGTTGGGTGATTTTTTCCTTCCAATTCGCATGACTGCTCGCTTCTTCTGTTGCGGCAAACCGCGATCCGATCTGTACGCCGTCAGCTCCCAAGACCATCGCTGCACGCATTTGAGAACCTAATGCTATGCCTCCCGCCGCGATGAGTGGTTTCGAAATATGTTTTTTCACATTCGGAATGAGACAAAATGTAGTTGTTTCGTCACGACCGTTATGTCCTCCCGCCTCAAACCCTTCCGCAACAACAGCATCAACGCCGGCGTCTTCACATTTGATCGCAAATTTAGTAGAAGACACTACATGCGCTACCTTTCGCCCTTCCTTCTGGAGCATTTCAGTATACGTTTTGGGATTACCTGCCGATGTAAAGATGATGCCCACCTGCTCTTCTAAAATAATTTGAATAATTTCTTCCAAATTGGGATACAGCATGGGAACATTAACCCCAAATGGTTTGTCCGTAGCCTGCTTGCATTTTTTGATGTTCTCTCGAAGAATATCGGGATACATACTTCCCGCCCCAATAAGACCTAGACCGCCGTTATTGGACACAGCAGCCGCTAAGCGCCATCCCGAATGCCAGATCATTCCTCCCTGGATAATTGGATATTTTATTTGAAATAATTTGGATATGCTGTTTTGATTTTCCTGAGCCGCTTTCAACTTTGTAGCCGAACCGAAATCGATAAAATTACTCATGAAGCTAAAATACTACTTTTTTTAAACTACTGAAATGACCTAAATAATAAAAACCTCGAAAATTCGAGGTTTTTATTCTATTTGTTTTGTGAAATCTAGTTCTTGGCAGGAACCTCTTTCTTTAGTAAACCGTTAAAATCGCAGGTATCGTAACGTTTGTTGATGGATACAAAAATATTAGGAAGTTGTTCCTGTACATATTTTTCAACCATTTCGCCTCGTTTTTTATTAAGAGCAAACTCTCGAATACGCTCGTAGTCGGTTGCGATATCTAATTGGTGCGCTGGGATTACATCGTTTAAAAGAAGTAGATTGACTGTTTTTCTTTTATTAAGTTCATCTTCATACACTTCCGTCATATCCCCTTTGTTCAATCCAGCAATTTGATATGCAATGGTAGCTGGAAGACCCACTTACTCCAATTTATCTTTCCCTTCCTGATTCGTGATCACCCCAGCATTGAATTTTGTTCCTTTATCGTCTGAAAACTTATATGCTGCTTCTCTAAACGTCATTTTTTTATCTTGAATAAGGGTACGAATACTGTCTAACTCCTGTTTCGCTGCCATCATTTCTTCTTTTGTAGGAGTAGCGCTTAACAAGATGTGTTTTACATCGTAATTTTTACCTGATTTTTTAATTAATTGAATCAAATGAAAACCAAAATCCGACTCCACAGGATCTGACATTTCACCTTCTTGAAGGTTAAGAGCGGCAGCTTCAAACGGTTTTACCATTTGTCCTTTTGCCACGTTGGCGTAGAAACCTCCATTGGATGCCGAACCTGGATCTTCAGAATAGATTCGCGCCATATTATCGAACGACTCGCCGTTTTCGATGTCTTTTTTAATTTTCAGCAATTTGTCGCGAAGTTCTTGTTTATGCGCTTCGGTAAGCTTAGGAAACATTACAATTTGCGCTAAAGAAACCTCGTCTTTCACTTCAGGAAGCTGAAATTTGTATTGATTGTAAAAATCGGTTACTTCGTTTGGTGTCATATCCGCACCAGCTGTAACTCGTTTATACTTTTCCTGACCGTATTATTGATCGGTATCGTATTTCTCAATCATGGTTTTCATTTCGTAGGCTGTACGAAATCCGTAGGCTTTCAGCATCGCTTTTTCATCGGGAAATTGCGCTGAAATTTGCTGGAACTTATTATTTGACATTTCACGGATCGCATCAGCACGGTTTTCAATTAAAGTATCGCGCTTTGCTTCGTAAATAAGTAATTTATTGTTCAGCAATCTTCCTAAAAATTCACATTTATCATTCACCTGATTTCCTTCTTGGCGAGAAAAATTCATTTGCTCTAGGATATCGGATTCTAGGACGATTTCGTTCCCAATAACCGCCGCAATACCGTCAACCAATTGGCCCGGTCTTGCTTGCGCCTGAATTTGAGATGAAAAAACTGTAAAAACAAACAGAATTAGGGCTAAAACCCTCTTACTTTGTAACATTCTTCTTAATTAATTGTGCAAAATTAAACTTCTTACCGAGATTCCTTATAAAAATTATTATAATTATTTCTTAAAATTCTTTTCTAATTCCTTGATAAAACTAGGTTCAACTATGATTTTGGTTTTGGCTCTTTGCTGAGCTACGGTTTGCTGCAGCTCTTCATCAAAAACCGCTTCGCGCAGTTGGTCTTCGGCTTCTTCCTGACTCATTTGTGTAGGCGAATCAATAGAATCGATAGCAACAACAACGGTTTTATCGCCAATTTTTGTTGTACTTACTCCTTTCGAAAAAGGTACTTTATTATTCACAAAAATATCAGCGTCTTTCACCATCTTCCCTTCTTCAAAATGTACGAGAATTTGATTCTTAGCATCGATCTTGCCATAGTATTTGGTTTTCAATTTTTCCCAATTCGCTTTTTCTTTGATTTGCTTTTGGATGTCCGCTGCCAGTGCAGCATCTGATAAAATAGCAACACGTCCATTGGCACGTTCGTCCCACATAAACTTGCTTTTATTCTTGTTATAGTAGTCCGCTAGTTTCTGTGGATTTTTAGCAATTCGCTCCTGCAAATAATGCGAAAACACATATTCCGAATACAACATCTTTCGAGTCTCTTTAATTTTCGCCTCATTTTCTGGCAAAAAATCAAAATCTTTCGAATAGGAATTTAATACCAAGTGACGAATGCGCGCATCAAAAAGCTCTTTCCAACTTTCAGCAGACATTTTATCCAAATCAGGCACCTCTTTCAGTTCCTCTCGAAATGCACCCACCTGCAAATTGTTTTTACCGTAAGAAGCTAAAATTGTTTTAGGATTGGCTGCTTTTACTAACGTCTGATAGTTTTTTGAAACTTCAGACCCCTCTTTTGTGAGTTTAAAATTGGGTGAAGCCATCAACTCATTAACTAACCTATTCTGTAGTTTTTGTGCATAATTGGAAGCCATCATATCCCGTAGAAAAAAGTCTTTTTTTTCTTCATCTAGCTGATAAGGAATTCTTTGATATACGTTAAAGACATAATATTTATCATCTATTAATAGGGGCTTTGCTAGGTATTGTCCTGCTTTTAAATTTTTAAATTCAGCATACACAGCATCAGGCAACGTAGGCGAACCCATAACGACTCCCCCATTCTTTTTTTCTTGATCGGTACTTCCAAATTCGGCTGCCACCGCTTCAAACTTTTGACCTTCTTTTAAAGCCTGATAAATTTTGTTTTTAGTGTCCTCAGCATTGGCATCATTAGGATACGAAATTGTTCCAAAAATTATATACCCCAAACTTGGACGCGTATCCAGTAACTTTGCAAAAGCAGTGTATGCAGGCGTATTTACCAGTCGAGAATAGGATCCATTGGGCGCGCTCACCAAGTCATCATAAACATTAGGATCCAAAACGCCAGGTTTTACAAAAACCGCATCAGGAGATTGTTTCGTATAAGTTTTAATGGCATCTTCCATTGAAAGCTTCCCGGACTTCACATCCTGATAAACTTTCTGATAATCATTGGTGTCACCTTCTCTTTTTTCCACAATGAAAAACACCATTTTTCGCTCCAATTGACTCGCCTTCATATAGTCAGCCATCACTGAACTAACCATGGATTGTGGATAAAACCGTTCTTTTCGAAGGTCCGCGCGTGTTTGAGAAATTCGTTGCTTGAAGAAAGCAGTTGTATCTGCTTTTTTCTCTGCTGCAAACTGCTGTAATAAAAGAAAATCTTGTGAACTCTTGAGACTTTTCTCAATGCCATTGGTTTTCAATGACGACTCATTATCTCTCACATAATCCTTTGCGGATATACTGTCTTTTCCCACAATCATATATTGTGAAAAAGTCATTTGAGAGAGAAGGAAGATCCCCAAAAGATGTATTTTTTTCATGAGAAATCAGATTTATGATTCGCTAAGTGCAACCTCAAACGTTGTTAGCTGCTTGAAGTTATCAATACGTTCTGAAAGCTGACTCAAGGTAAGCTCCTCTAAACGTTCCGTACCAAATTTTTCTACGGTAAATGAAGCCATTGCGGAACCAATAATGATTGCTGACTTCATATTTTCGAAACTGAAATCACCTGTTTTTGCTAAATGAGCAGCAAATCCTCCAGCAAATGTGTCACCAGCGCCCGTAGGATCGAAAACATCTTCTAATGGCAAAGCCGGAATTGCAAATATTTTTCCGTCATGAAATAGCAGTGCACCGTGTTCTCCTTTTTTGATGATCACGTATTTTGGTCCCATTTCATGAATTTTCTGCGCGGCTTTTACCAAGGAATATTCTTTTGAAAGCTGTCTTGCTTCTTCATCATTTATCGTGATAACATCGGTATGTTTAATCATTTCCATTAACGGATCCCAAGCAATGTCCATCCAAAAATTCATCGTATCTAGAATCACCAATTTTGGTCTTTTCGCCATTTTTTGCAACACAGATAACTGAACGGAAGGATCAAGATTACCAAGCAATAACACTTCAGCTTCTTCCGCATGAGCAGGAACTTTTGGATCAAAATCAGCCAAGACATTAACCTCAGTAACCAATGTGTCCCGAGTATTGAGGTCATTGTGATATTTACCGCTCCAGAAGAAACTTTTCCCATCTTGTATCACTTCAACACCATCAACATTCACATTTCGAGACGTAAGCATATCAAAATATCCTTGTGGAAAATCGCCTCCTACGACAGAAACCAAAGAAACATCGGTCTTTAAAATTGCAGAAGCCAAACCAATATAGGTTGCTGCACCACCCAAAATCTTATCTGTTTTTCCAAAAGGTGTTTCAATGGCATCAAAAGCCATAGATCCTACTACTAAAAGTTTCATATTTTATTAAGTATATTATTTTTTTATTTCGTTAGATTTCCACTCAAAAGTTTCCAGCATGTGCATGATATCGTTTTTGATATAGCTAATGGCAGGAGCCAATGAATCGGGTTTTGGCCGCGTATTAAAATACAAGTTAGCCGTTATAAAATGGTGGGTGCTGTCGGTAGCATAAAACTGAATATTGGATGCACTTTGCCCCTTCAGTTCGTAAAAATTCCCGAAAACCCGACGTTCAGGATATTCAAAAGACTTCGTATCAATTGCAGAGGCTTTTACAGTATGTTCATACACCATCTTTTCGGCTTCTTTCACATGAGCTGCAAAGTCTTGTCTAATCGGGAAATAGGTAATGAAAATTTTGGCGTTCATCTTAGGATAATCCACATAATACCAGCATGGCTCTT
>JAYRQH010000023.1:0-8067 GCA_041910715.1 Bergeyella sp. | reverse complement strand
CGACAGTTTAGCAAACTGCTCCGTTAACCACTCCGGCAACCCTCCTTTGCAATATTTGTAAGAGCTTCTGTTCCGTAATTGCGAGTGCAAATATAGAAGGTATTTTCGAAACCTCCAAATCTTTTTGAAAAAAAAAATCAGTATTTTTGGCTTCAAATTAACACCCAACTATGAAGATTAACCCTAAATTCTTATACCTCACCTCGTTAGCTTTAACATTAAGTTCATGCGCTACACAAAAAAAAGTAACACCCGCAAAAACTACCGCTCCGAAGCCATCGCAACCAACGGCTCAAACCCCAAAACCTACGACTCCAACACCAACAAGACCGCAAGTAAATCATATCGGTAATTATGATTTTTTTACCACTAATATTGCTGATGCTAGTAAAAATGATAATACGATAAGCTACGGCTCAATTGTTACAGCAAAACCAAATGGTTATACGGTGACTAAAAATTACTTTCCTGCCGTGGCTCAAAATTTCCGACAACGATTTATCATCCTCCACTACACGGCATTAAATAACGATAAATCGCTTTCTGTTCTTACCCAACAAAGCGTGAGTTCGCATTATTTGGTGAATGACCTGAACGATCAGGAAATTTATCAGTTGGTGGATGAAAATAAACGTTCCTACCATGCTGGCGTGAGCCACTGGAGAGGTTTTGAGCAACTAAATGACACTTCAATCGGGATTGAGATTGTTAATCCTGGTTATACAACCCTAGAAGGCAAAAAAGTATTTGTTGAGTTTCCAGAATGGCAAGTAAAGAAGGTAGCCGCTTTGGTAAAAGATATTGCAAGTCGATATCAAGTTTCGCCAACCTATATTTTAGCGCATTCTGATATCGCACCTACCCGAAAACAAGATCCTGGACCAACGTTTCCATGGAAGCGTCTTTACGATGAATACCAAATTGGTATGTGGTATGATGAGGCTACGAAACAAAGTTTTGCAAGCCAAATTCTTCCCGATGAATTTGCGATGCAAGTCAATACGTCACCATTCATTTTTAAAATTCAATCCATGCTGAAAAATTTTGGATACGGTATTGAGCCATCAGGAATGTATGATGATGCAACGAAGAAAACCATTGAAGCCTTCCAATATCATTTCCGACCTCAGTTATGTGATGGAATTATGGATGTTGAAACCTATGCCATTTTGCAGGCTTTACTTCAGAAATACCCTAAGTAACAGCAACTAAGAATACATCTTCGGATGTATTTTTTTTTTTGCCTTTTATGTTTACCTTTAACCAAAAAAAAAGACAACTATGCAAGGTTATAGAATAGAAGCAGATTTGTTGGGCGAACTTCAGGTTCCGGAAAATGCGTATTATGGTGTACAGACGCAAAGAGCAATAAATAACTTCAAAATCTCAGGTCAGTTACTTTCTTCATATCCGCGATTTATCCGCGGACTCGCGTTGGTAAAGAAAGCTGCCGCAAAAACCAATTATCAATTGGGCTTTCTTGAAGAGGAATTGTATTTTAAAATTGCAGAAGCATGCGATGAGGTTGCCGCTGGAAAATTCAACGATCAGTTTCCGATTGATATGATACAAGGAGGTGCCGGAACTTCGGTAAATATGAACGCCAATGAAGTTATTGCGAACATCGTACTTGAAAAATTAGGTAAGGAAAAAGGCGATTATCAATATTGCTCTCCTAATGATCATATCAACCTTTCGCAATCAACCAACGACGCCTATCCTACCAGTATAAAAATTGCCTTGCTCCAGCTGAATGAGCTTTTGGTAGAAAAGCTAAAACTTATTGTAGAAGCGTTCCGCGCAAAGGGCGTGGAATTTAACGATGTACTTAAAATGGGAAGAACGCAGCTACAAGACGCTGTTCCAATGACTTTAGGACAAGAATTTGAGGCTTTTGCGGCCAACCTCGAGGAGGATGTTTCTAAACTGAACAACAACGCCAATCTTTTTGTGGAAGTGAATATGGGAGCAACGGCTATTGGAACGGGTATCAATGCGCCAGTAGGCTACGCTAATTTATGCGCGAAAAATCTTGCTGAAATTTCGGGATATCCAATTGTGTCGGCTCCAAACTTAGTGGAAGCAACACCTGACACAGGTTCATACGTGATTTACTCTTCCGTAATGAAGCGTCTTGCCGTAAAACTTTCTAAAATCTGTAACGATTTGCGCTTGCTATCTTCAGGACCACGTGCAGGCTTGTTTGAAATCAACCTTCCGCCAATGCAACCTGGATCATCGATTATGCCGGGAAAAGTAAATCCTGTAGTTCCCGAAGTAGTGAACCAAGTTTGCTATAAAGTTATTGGAAACGACCTTACGGTAACTTTCGCAGCAGAAGCCGGACAATTGCAACTAAATGTGATGGAACCGGTTTTATCCCACGCGATTATGGAAAACGTTCATTTTCTATGCAATGCGATGGATACGTTGCGTGAAAAGTGTATTATGGGTATTACAGCAAATCGTGAGGTATGCTTAAACATGGTAAAAAACAGTATCGGAATCGTTACGGCGCTTAATCCATACATCGGTTACAAAAACTCGACAAACATCGCTAAAGAAGCTCTAGAAACAGGGAAAAGTGTTTATGATTTGGTATTAGAACATGATCTTCTGTCTCAAGAAAAACTCGATTCAATTTTGGATCCTGCAAATATGCTTAATCCGCATTCTTTGATTTAATAGTCACCTAAAAAATTTAAAGAACCAAGTTTGCGCTTGGTTCTTTACAATTCAAAACCTATGAAGTTCCTCATCATTATTCCCGTTCATAACGAAGAAAGAAACATTATCTACTGCTTAAAATCTTTAGAAATGCAGCACTTTCAAAATTTTGAAATTATCGTGGTTAATGATGGTTCTACCGATCATTCTCAGGAACGGATTGAAAAATTTATTTCAGAGTCACCTATTGCCGGACGCATTTCTTTACTCAATCTCCAACAATCAACGCATCAACCCGGCGCAAAAGTGGTACGTACCTTTAATGCAGGCTTAGACTATGCTAATGTTGGCGAATTTGACATTCTCTGTAAATTCGATGCCGATATTATTTTTCCAGACAATTACCTTCACAAAATAAATTCCGTTTTTGAAAAAAATCCTAAAGCAGGAATCGTCTCTGGAATTGTTAAAATTAAAAATGAAGTTCTCGATTATCAAAGTGCTTATGATTTTGACAACAAAAAGAACTACTGGAAATTTGAAAACATCTCGTCTAAAAATCATGTTCGTGGACCTATAAAAGCCTATAGAAAAGAGTGTTTTGATGAAATGCAAGGTCTACGGCCTGTGCTCGGTTGGGATAATATAGACGTGATGCTCGCTGAAATGCACGGCTGGGAGGTCATTACCATTAAAGATCTGTGGGTAAAACATCTGCGCCCAACGGCCTTTCAATACAAAGCACAAAAGGCGGAAAAACTCGGCGAATATTTTTACAATATTGGGCTTAGCTATCCACTGACATTGACTTCCGCACTAAAATCAGCATGGAAAAGCAAATCTGCTTCTGAGTTTTTTAATATAGTGAAGTCGTATTCGAAACAAAATCATGAACTCACTTTGACAGCAGATGAAGTAAAATACATCAGAAACCTCAGAAAAAAAACCCTATTAGGAAAAATAGGACTCTAAATTCACTTCTTTCTGAATAGGGTAATGCAGCGAGGCGAGGTATGTACATCAAAGCCATTCAGTTGATAATCGCCCCATATTTTCACACGCTCAAATCCTGATTTTTCGGCATATTCCTTTATTTTTTCAGAAGTGTGCAGTTTTACACGCTCAAAATACTGTCTTTCGACTCCGTCTTGATCTTGGAAGTTTATTTCTTTAACAATGTAGTTATTTTTGATTTCTTTGTGAATGTGAAATGTTAGATCATCCCGTATTTCGTTATAGGAGTCAACAATTCCATTTTCTACAAATTCTCGATTAAGATAATCTAAAACAAATAATCCACCGGATTTAAGACCTTGATTTACCGATCGAAAGACATTCAAATCCTCTTCTTCGGTCTCGAAATAGCCAAAACTTGTGAATAAATTAAAAACCGCATCGGCATCGGTAATCGGAAGTGCGTTTCGCATATCGTGAACTTCAAATTTCAGATTCGGGTTTTCAAATTTTTTGTCAAAAGCAATACTTTGTTGCGAAAGATCAAGACCGAGAACATCAAAACCCAATTTATTCAAAAAGACAGAATGCCTGCCCTTTCCACAAGCCAAGTCAACAACTTTTGCTTTTTCAGGTAAATTTAATTCTTTTGTAAGCGCCAAAATAAAGCTTTCCGCCTCTTTATAATCCCGATTATTGTATAAAATATGATAATATGGTGTATCAAACCATTCTTCAAACCAATCCATGCCGCAAAAATAGTTATTTTTGCACGTAAAGACGAATCCGCAATGCAAACAGACGACTTAAAAATCCAAATAAAAACATTCTTTGGGCTAGAAAACACGCTTTACGAGGAAATCAAAAAGCTTGGTGGCCGAAATGTCGAAATAAAAAATCGCGCCGTAAACTGCGAGGGTGATCTCGGATTTTTATATAAAATAAATTATTCCGCACGAACCGCTTTAAAAATTTTGGTTCCTATTTTCGAGTTCAAAGCATATAACGAGCATAAATATTATGAAAAACTCTCACGTTTTCCGTGGGATCAGTACATGAATATCAACCAAACTTTTGCGATAGACGCTACCGTTCATTCCGAAAAATACACGCATTCGCAATTTATGACTTTGAAGATGAAAGATGGGATTGTGGATTTTTTCAATCATAAATACGAAAAGCGACCCAACATTGACACCAAGCACCCTGATATTAAATTTCATTTGCATATTGACCGCGATTTGGTGACTATTTCCTTAGACTCCTCAGGCGCGCCATTGTATAAACGTGGATACCGTCGAGAGCAAGGCGATGCGCCAATAAATGAAGTTTTGGCATCAGGAATGCTGCAAATTGCGGGTTGGGATGGCAAGGGAAATTTCCTAGATCCGATGTGTGGAAGTGGAACTATTTTGGTGGAAGCTGCAATGATCGCATTGGACTTGCCTGCTCAGATTTTCAGAAAAAATTTCGCATTTCAGAATTGGAATAATTACGATGAGGAACTTTTCAAAAAAATAAAGGAATTTCGGATTAATCGAATTAAAGAATTTACTGGTAAAATAGTTGGCTATGACATTGACAATCGCATGCTGAATTACGCACGCGAAAATATAGAATCCGCCGAGTTAGAAGAAGTAATCGAGGTAAAAAAACAAGATTTTTTCGAAAGTAAAAAAGACCTTTTCCCATTACTCATGGTTTTCAACCCGCCGTATGACGAACGAATTACCATTAAGTATGATGATTTTTATAAGAAAATTGGAGATACCTTCAAACAAAATTATCCCAACACATTGGCTTGGCTGATCTCTTCGGATTTGGAAGCGGTGAAAAAAGTCGGCTTGCGCCCATCCAGAAAAGTAAAACTTTACAACGGAAAATTGGAAACCCGATTTTTGCAGTACGAAATGTACGAAGGAAGCAAAAAAGCTTCAAAAGAAAACGAAACAAACTAGCCATTTAGCCAATTATTAATTGATAATTTCTGAATTTTGAACCCAAGCATTTCTATTGTTGTTGCCATATTTAATCGAAAAGATGAGCTTTTTGAACTGTTGCAGTCCCTATCATTTCAGACGGATAAAGATTTTGAGGTGATTATTGTGGATGATGGATCAAAAATAGATCTCCGTCCCACAGTAGAATTGTTTCAGGACCGAATGAGCATTTTTTTCTATAGGAAAGACAACTCCGGACCCGGGCTTTCCCGTAATTATGGAGCGCGAAGAGCCAACAACGATTGGTTAGTTTTTGTGGATTCTGATGTGATTGTTGAAAAAGATTACATCCAAAACATCAAACAAAATATCATTGTAAATCCTTGCGATGCCTTTGGTGGTGCTGATAAGGCGCATAAAGGCTTCAACCTAATGCAGAAAGCCATTTCCTACTCTATGACATCAGTTTTTACAACGGGGGGAATTCGGGGAAGTAAAAAAGCGGTGTCCAAATTTCAACCAAGAAGTTTTAATATGGGCGTACGAAAAGCCGCATTTCAACAAGTTGGGGGTTTTTCGGAAATGCGCATCGGCGAAGATCCGGATTTGTCGATGACGTTGTGGGAAAATGGCTTTACAACGGCTTTTTACGACAACATTGGTGTCTATCATAAACGTAGGACGGATTTTGGAAAATTCTCAAAACAGGTGTATCAATTCGGCTGTGCAAGGCCGATTCTCAACCAACGCCATCCAAATTACGTTAAAATTTCCTTCGCATTCCCATCAATTTTTCTGTTGGGATATATATGCGGCTTCATTGAATATTTTCTACTGGGAAATAAACTGATTTTGATGAGTTACGGTTTGTACACCCTATTGGTATTTTTTCATGCTTTATGGAAAACAAAGAACGTGAGTATTGCAACGTTAGCCATTATTTCAACCTACATACAGATGTTTTCGTATGGTTTTGGTTTTCTAGAATCATGGATTAAACTGAATGTATTGAGAATGACGCCCCAGGAAGCATTTCCAAAGCATTTTTATCAAAATTAAAATCCGATTCCTAATAAAAAAAACCGCCTAATAGCGGTTTTATTTTTTTAAAGGTGAAGTTAATGCGGTTTGGTTTTCGCAGGGTCATCGTAGTTTACCATCCAATTAATGCCAAATTTATCCGTCCACATACCAAAAAATGCACCCCAAAAAGTATCTTGAAGCTCCATAGTCACTTTACCACCTTCCGAAAGTTTATTAAATAAATCCGTTGCCTCTTCGCGAGAATTGGTATTGAGTGAAAGAGAAAAGTTGTTACCCTCTTTATATTCATGCATTCCAGGCATGGTATCGCTTCCCATCAAGACCGTTTCAGCCGAAATTGGTAAGGACACATGCATGATTCTGTTCTTTAACTCCTCCGTTAATGGTGGCATATTTTCTTCTGGTGGAACATCTCCAAATCGTCCCATAAATGGAATTTCGGTTCTGAAAACCGATTGATAGAAATTGAAGGCTTCTTCACAGTTGCCATCAAATGTTAGGTATACATTTAATTGTGCCATAGTTTGTTTAATGAATTTTTAATTGTACGTATCGTTAAAACCTAAGTTGAGTGATTTACGTTGTTCAAGCTAAATTAAATAAAAAATAGTTAAAGAAAACAGGAGAAACCTAGAAAGTTTCTCCTGTTTATATTATGGTGTAATAGTCACCTTTGTTCCTTTGGTGTGGGAATTCATTTGCGGTGCATAGTAATTCTGCAAGGTTGTAATTCCGTTGCTGAAGGTGCCCGCTGCATTACAGATGTAGTCGTACTCAAATACGTACTTTCCTTTTGGCATCACTTCCACATAGAAATTTGTTGAGGCATCTTTTGTGGATTGGTAGTAGCCTAAGTTATTCTTCCATTGATAGCTCGACAGGACATCAACCGGTTCGAAACCTGCCGCACGCATATCTTTAATATGTACGTATTCCATAGTACGGTCGGTGTTCAGAATCATGCGAACGGTTACTTTATCACCAATTTTAAGTGGTGTTGCCGCTGTAATCTTCTGAAGTTCTTCACCATTGGTTGTTTTTACTTTTTTGTATAGCTCTTTAACAACCGAAACGTAGTTTTCTGATGATTTAATTTTATCTAAATCTTCATAATACTGCCAGAAGACACCACCTTGCACGACGCCTGGACCGGTCTTTTTAACCGTTACTGTTGACAAATCACGATTCAACTGATCAGAAACTACCGCCTGTTTTACATAGCCTGTTGCTTGCGTCTGTGGCTGTAGCTGTTTACCTCCCCACGTTATCTCGGCTTTATCGCTTTCCGCTGTTGTCCATGATTTACCTGAGTTTAAAATCGTATAAATTACTTCAGCCGTACTTCTGGAAGTATCCCAAGAGTTGACTTCCTTTTGTGTAATTAACCAGATTTTCATTTCCTCGATGAAGTTCATATCTTGAGGCTGTAATTTTTGAAAGGCTTCTAAAGCGCCTGCATGAT
>JAYRQH010000022.1:0-3275 GCA_041910715.1 Bergeyella sp. | reverse complement strand
TAAGTTGCAGTCTGAATTATTTTCAACTAAGATAATAGCTTCTTTAGCGTTTTCCTTATCGGTATCAAACATCGAATTTAAAACCGCTACTGTTTTTTGCTGATGTTCTTTAAGAGTCAAAGACATGAGGCGCTCAAATTCCACTTCTTCTGGATTTTTTATTAAAACCAGAACTTGTTTATTGGGCTGTAAGCCATTTTGGAGCAGTATTGTTGTGGCATTTTCCTCAATCGGTTTGGCGTAAGCCTTAGGCACATTTTGAGGTGAATTACGCACATATCCTTTAGACCAGGTCTCGTTCTTAATCTTGATGAGCTTCTTTTTCAAAAGATTTCTTCGGGGATCCTCAGGATGAGCGGTGGCTAAAAAAGCTTCAATTTCCTGGATGCTTGTGGAATTCATGATTTTGTCATTGCCATTTTTTTGCCCATAAACATTAGTGCATACTCCCAGTCCAATTGCGATTAATCCGCAAAAAAATACTTTTTTCATTTAATGAACTCGAAATTTTATGTAGGTGATGGTTTTTCCTTTTGCCGAAAATAATTCCTCATAATAGGTGCGCACTTCCCGAAGGAGCGGAGTTCCGGGCTCATATTCTGGAGCGCCATAAATATCATGATGAGCGGTAAGAATTTCATATCCGAGACCTTGCAAAAGCCCTAAAGTATAGCCATGTAAAAATTCAGAATCTGTTTTTAGATGAATAACGCCACCAGGCTTCAGGATTTTTTTATAACGATCTAAGAAATCTGGATGCGTTAGACGATGTTTCGTTCGTTTATATTTAATTTGGGGATCTGGAAATGTGATCCAAATTTCATCCACCTCATTTTCACCAAAAAAACAATCGACTAATTCGATTTGAGTACGCAGAAAGGCAACATTAGTCATCCCATCAACAGTTGCTTCTTTTGCGCCGAACCAAAATCGGGCGCCTTTAATATCAATTCCAACAAAATTTTTCTCAGGAAACTTCTTAGCAAGACCAACGGTGTATTCGCCTTTTCCGCAGCCCAATTCCAAAACAATTGGATTTTCATTTTTAAAAAAATCCTTTCTCCAATTACCCTGTAACGAAAATCCTGCAAGTGCTTCTTCTCGAGTAGGTTGTATGACGTTTTCTAATTTTTTGTTTTCTTCGAACCGTGCAATTTTATTCTTTCCCATGCTATTTTCTTCGCTGCAATATTACAGAATTTCTGCGGATTATTACAGGATTTCGCGTGCAATTTACTTGGCTTTCTGTACGATAGCTGCTGGATTTCCTAAAGCAACCATCAAGGCTTTCTGTATGGTTTTTTGGGATGCGTATTGGGCTCCGCATACCAAGCTTGTAAATAGATAATCGCCTTTAGGAATAACAATGGAATTTTCGGTATGCATTGGTACTGCCAATCGAAAATTGGACGATCCTCGACCTTCAAAGCGGACTATAATGTTGCAATCCGACTTGTTTTCGATCATGACAATAACGTCTTTTGCATTTGGATCATTATCAAAAAGTGAATTAAGAAGCTGTACGGTTTTGTTTTTATGTTCCACCGGATTTACCTGCATCAACATTTTAAATTCGTCTTCTTCTGTATTAACAAATGCGGTGGCTGCGCCTGTTGTAGGCTCTTGATAGGTTGAAGGAGAAGCTTTGTAGGTGTAACCGTACGGCGAAATGACAGCGCCTTGTTGGGTATTTATTTTTCCCATTCGCGCTAGTTCCTCTTGCATTTTTTGAATTTGCTTTCTTTTGATGATGGCATTCATCTCCTCAAAAGTGATTTTCGTAGAAGGGCGAGATCGCAGTAGGGCAAGCATCTCCTGCATCTGCTTAACTTTTTGATCTCCTTCTTTCGCCTCACGAATGTATTCCTTCATGAGTTTCATCACTTTGGGCTTAAGAACCGAGCGTCGTGGATCGTCGGGATGGGCATCGCGGAGAAACGCATTAATCTCGTAAATGTTAGTGCTTCTCATGATGTTGGAATAATCCTTCGTCTTCCTTTGCGCGAAAGCAAGTCCGTTAAGGAAAATAAGAAGAAAGATTAGACATTTTTTCATCACAAGGTTGCTTTTTAAACTTCCTTGATCAATGGAAGTTTACGTATTCTCAAAAAACGCAAAATACCAAAATAAAGTATAAAAACGAAAGGAAAAACACGGTCTATTCCTGCAAAGACATTTTTTTGGAAGATTCTAGTCGTTTTAGATAGATGGGAAGATACTTTTCTATCGACATTCTGGTTCCCTCCAAATTTCCAGCATCGATGTAGTTCGAAATGTTATCGGAGGTGTAAACAAACTCTAAAAAATTATCAATAAGATTGGCTGGGATTTTCAATTTTTGAAAATACTCCACACCGAAATACGATTTCATTGCCGCCACATTTTTAGACATTTTTTCGTACTGGTAAAGTCTCATTTTCTTTTTATGTTCACCCGATACCAAATCAAAGATGGTATCTACACTGAATGTTAAGCCACCGCCAGCTAATGCAACCGGAGGGTTTGTTGGCGAGTTTCCGTCGCCTTTTGGTTCGGGTAATCCAATCATTTTGGCGATCTCAAATGATTTTTCACTTGATTTCAATGCCATAACATCCTTTTTAAGATTACCCGTCGGTTTAAAGCGGATTACTACTTCTTGTATCTCATGATACATAGGGCTTAAGCGTATGAAATTGTTTGGATTATCCAAAAATTCCTGAGTGATGGTATATTCCTTTCGGTCGGTAAGAATGGAGGTGAAGCGTACGACATCCCCAGTTTTAGCCTCGATGATGAAATGGCCATTGTTTTTTGTAAGTACGGTTTTATGCTGGGAGATGTTGGTGACATAGATGTGGTTGAGGAAAACATAGGAGTCTTCTTTCATATACACCTGCCCACGAAACTCCTGGGCCTGAATCCCGACGCAAAATAAAAGTAAAAACCAGCTAAGTAGATTTTTCATCATAGTGCAAAAGTATCGATAATCTTAAGATTCGTCTATGCTTTAGATGCTTTTTGAGGGTTAAAGTTATATTAAAATTAAAGGAAACTGTTAATTAATCACGGTTTTTTACCAAAATCCAATCCGAATAGGATACGTTTAGGTTGGTGTCGGGTTCCGTCCATCGTAGCAGATACCAATAGGTTCCTGTTGGTATAGGTCTTCCATCTTTCTTCCCATCCCAAGTATAGGTTCCTGTAGCTGCAGCAAATTGCGTGTTGCCGTATCGGTCGTAAATTGTGATGCGAACGTCTTTTTTTATTTTAAGATCAGAATAATCTAAAACGTC
>JAYRQH010000021.1:0-2564 GCA_041910715.1 Bergeyella sp. | reverse complement strand
CATACAAATATATTTTTAAATAATCAATACATCAAATATTTTTTTTTCCACAATAATTATGGCATCTTTGTCTGAACATAATCATAGAGTTTCAAATTAAAATTTTTCGCACAAAGAATGGATCAAGATTTATCGTTGATATGGGAAAGATGTCTCCAATTCATGAGGGACAATTTAAATGCTACAGAGGACAATGATGATCTTAAGAAGCTTGAAAAGTCTTTTGATTTATTGTTCGAAAAGGTAGAGCCTATTTCATTGGTGAATCACAATCTTACGCTCTTAGTTCCTAGCGATTTTTATAAAGAATACATAGAAGATAATTATTTGTCTTTGCTTTCGGCTGCTTTACGTAAATACATCGGTAAAGGCGTGAAGTTGTGGTATTCGGTTATGGAAAACAAGCCTCTAGGTAAGCAGCAACCTGTTGTGCAAAATGTAAAGGGAAACTCGGTGCCTGCACCTAAAGTTCAAGAAGCTACTCCGCGGGCAAAAAATTTGGTCAATCCATTTATTGCACCCGGCATTAAAAAAGTAGCCATTGAGCCCAACTTAAATCCGAACCACTCGTTTGATAATTTTATTGAAGGTGAAAGTAATAAGTTTGCTTCTACGGTAGCAAAATCGATTGCAAAACGCCCTGGAGCAACGGCTTTCAACCCACTTTTTGTTCATGGAGGCGTTGGTGTTGGAAAAACACACTTAGCGCATGCCGTAGGACTGGAAGTGAAAAATCTATATCCAGAGAAAGTGGTATTGTATCTTTCTTCGGAGAAATTTATTCAACAATTTGTTTCGGCAGCAAAAGCTCAGAATAAGACTGATTTCCAGAATTTCTATCAGATGGTAGATGTCTTGATAATTGATGACATCCAATTCTTGTCAGGAAAAGCGGCAACTCAAGATAGTTTCTTCCACATTTTTGATTACTTGCATCAAAATGGAAAGCAAATTATTTTAACTTCGGACAAAGCGCCTGTTGATATTCAAGATATTCAGGAACGTATTGTTTCCCGATTCAAATGGGGACTTTCTGCTGAAATTAAGTCGCCTGACTTTGATACTCGAAAGAAAATTATTCTTGAAAAATTGCACCGTGATGGAATTGTGCTCACCGACGATATGGTGGATTTCCTAGCAGGTGAGGTAAAATCGAATGTCAGAGAGCTGATTGGTGTTATTAACTCCGTAATTGCATACTCCACGGTTTATAAATCCGATTTAAGTTTAGAACTTTTAAAAGAAACGATTAATAAAATCGCTTCAACGCAGAAAAAGGTAATCAATATTCCATACATTCAGGAAGTGGTTTGCGAATATTTCGGTATCAAAAGAGAAGATTTACTTTCCAAGTCACGCCGTAGGGAAGTGGCCTTGCCAAGACAGTTGGCGATGTATTTTTCTAAAGAATTAACGAATGCTACATTCTCTAAAATTGGAGAGGAAATGGGAGGAAAAGACCACTCGACTGTGATGTATGCATGTGACACGATAAAAGATGTATCCAAAATTGATAAAGAGATCAAAAAGTTCGTAAAAGACCTTACGGAACGTATCAAACAATAAGAATACAAGAAATAGAGAAGGGGAATTTTTCGGATGCAAATTTGGGAAATTCCTTTTTTTTATGCTAAAAATTAACGCTATGAAAATTTTGATGGTTTGTCTTGGAAATATTTGCAGAAGTCCTTTAGCGGAAGGGATTTTACAATCCAAATTATCGCCAAACTTTAAAGTTGATTCGGCGGGAACCATTGCTATACATGAGGGCAAATTGCCGGATTCGCGTTCTATTGCGACAGCACAAGAAATGGGAATTGACATTAGCATGCAACGCTCTCGACCAATTACTAAAGCCGATCTTGATGATTTCGACTTAATTCTTTGTATGGATGAAGAAAATTACTCGGATGTACTTCGCCTAGCGGATAATGAAATTCAAAAATCAAAAATTCATTTGATTATGGACTATGCCGGAATGGGAAGAAAAGAGGTTCCCGATCCCTATTACGGCGGAATTTCTGGTTTTGGAAAAGTATACAGAATGTTGGATGAAGCATCAGATAAAATTGCAGCTCAACTGCAAGAGACATCAAAGTAAGATTTCGTAATTTTGGCCCATGTTATTTTTGATTCCAGCTTATCTATCGGAAGCCAGTCCTAACGACTATTTTGCTCCTGTTATAAAAGAATATATTCTGAAAACGGATTATTTTTTCGTTGAAAATGAAAAAACAGCCCGTAAGGTTGTCAAATTTTTTGCGCCTGAAAAAAAACAAAGTGACTTAAAACTTTTTGTACTCGACAAATACTCGGAAACTGGCGATCTTAAAGACGCTCAAAAACTCATGTTGGAGGGGCAAGACTTTGGTTTGCTGTCCGAAGCAGGCTTGCCATGCATCGCCGATCCAGGAAATATCATGGTGCAATGGGCGCACCAAAACTCCATAAAAGTGGTTCCTATCAACGGACCATCATCGATTATTTTGGCGCTTATTGCAAGCGGATTCAACGGTCAAGAATTCACTTTTCACGGCTATTTGCCTATTGACAAAGGTCAGCGT
>JAYRQH010000020.1:0-2036 GCA_041910715.1 Bergeyella sp. | reverse complement strand
GAAATAAATGCTTTTCAATCTGAAGAATATTGGGAACTGAAAACCAACTACAGAGACGTTGTTTTTAATGCTGCTATAGACCGGCTGACATCCAAAGAACGAGCAGAAAAGGGACTTCAATATTTAAAACAGAATCCTTTCGAGATCATCAGTTTTGAAATTAAGGAAGGTCGAGAAAAAAATCCGCGCTTATTTGATTTGACAGGGCTTCAGGTTGAAGCTAACAAAAAATATGCATTTTCAGCAGAACAGACACTTAACTACATTCAAAGTTTGTACGAAAAAAAGCACGTAACCTATCCACGTGTCGACACGACCTATCTTTCGGAAAATTTGCACCCAAAAATTGAGGGAATATTACGAAGTATGCGTGTGTATCGCGGACTTATTGAGCCACTGCTTCATGCTCCAATCCCTAAAAATAAAGCCGTTTTTGATGATGCTAAAGTTACGGATCACCATGCGATTATCCCAACCGAAATACCACCAAGTACGAATCTGACCCGAGAAGAAAAATTAGTCTATGATTTAATTTCTAAGCGCTTTATTGCGGTTTTTTATCCCGAATGTAAGATTTCAAACACGCTCGTAGAAGCTCAGGTGGGAACTATTCCGTTCAAAGCTTCAGGAAAACAGATTCTAGAACCTGGCTGGCGTTCGGTGTATGAAAAAGACAAGAAAGAGGCGAACGAAAAGGAAAAAGATGAAGAGCAGCAGATCCCGGAATTTAAAATTGGGGAATCTGGACCACACGAGCCTTTTATCCACCAAGGAAAGACCACTCCACCCAAACCATATACAGAAGCAACCCTACTAAGAGCTATGGAAACAGCGGGTAAGCAAGTGGAAGATGAAGAACTTCGTGAATTACTAAAAACAAACGGCATTGGCAGACCCTCTACCCGAGCAAATATCATTGAGACACTTTTTAAGCGAAAGTATATCGAGAAGAAAAAGAAAAATCTTTTAGCAACCTCAACTGGAATAGAATTAATTGATACCATCGAAGACGAACTTCTCAAAAGTCCTGAATTAACAGGGGAATGGGAATCCAAATTAAGAAAAATTGAAAAAGGCGAATACGAAGCCAACGATTTCAAGGAGGAGCTCATCGAAATGGTCACCAACCTCACACACAAAGTAATTCGAGGAACAGGCAAAATGATCAGTGTTCATGAAGACGTAAAAAACGAAGAACCTGCAAAAAAAACACGTGAGAAAAAAGTCGTTACCGAATTTTTATGGGAAGAAACCTCGTGCCCTAAATGCAAAAATTCTGCGCTTATAAAAGGGAAGACAGCGTATGGATGTACCGATTTTAAAAATTGCGGATTCAAAATTCCGTTTGTCGTTTATGGAAAAAAGCTTTCAGAAAAACAGATGCAGGATTTAGTGTTAAAGGGAAAAACCTCCAAACTCAAAGGCTTTGCAGAAAATCCATATCAACTGAACGAAGGAATTTTACTTTGGGATGATCACTATAATTTACAAATTAAATAAATTATAAATATCTTTAAAACTTAAAAAAGAACATATGCCAAGACCAAATGCACAACCCTTCAATAATCCACAGAATGTAACGGATTATCCAAATAACAACACATTTTTTCTCGTTTGGAATTTTAAATCCGACGCCTCAAATGACAAAGTTAAATCAGTTTTTAAGAGAATTTGCGCATTGGTCATTAACTTGAACAATTCGATTGCCGATCGCTTTCCCGACGCAAAAGCAAGTTGCGTTCTCGGTATCGGTCACGATGCTTGGCTACAACTCGAGCTACCTCAGCCACTCCCTAAAGAATTGAAAACTTTCGAAGAAATTAAAGGCGAAAAACATACCGCGGTTGCTACAACTGGAGATTTACATTTTCACATCCGCTGTGATGAAAAAAGTCTTGCCTACGATTTAGCAACAACCATTAGTGGATTTCTAACAGAAGTAGCCGATTGTATTGTTGAAGTTCAAGGCTTCCGATATTGGGATAGTCGCTCGATACTAGGTTTTGTTGATGGAACTGAAAATCCGCATGGCGCCG
>JAYRQH010000019.1:0-2114 GCA_041910715.1 Bergeyella sp. | reverse complement strand
GGTCTTCGGTTTCCAAATCAATTGGAGTACACAGCTGCAGCAGCGCCTCACGAAAACCCTGCAATTCTGGCATGGTGATACTTCGCATCAAGAACACCGAAATAAAAGCGGTTACCTCACTTTCATTGAATTTGTTGTACGAAATCTCTGTTAAGATGGCTTTCGCTTCTGCTTTCGTTAAAGTTTGATGATTAAACAAATAATGCAGTATTTCTTTCATTTTATGAACTTGGCAATTTAATTTTTTAGAAAATTTTCAATTATCTGTCTTCCGTTGGGTGTCAAAATACTTTCAGGATGGTACTGCACTCCGTGAACATCGTATTTCTTGTGTTTCAAGGACATGATCATCCCTTGATTGTCGACTGACGTAACCATCAAGTCCTCGGGAAAGTCATCAGGATTCACTGCCCAGGAATGGTATCGACCGACTTGTAAAATCTCTGGAAGCCCGTTGAATAGTTCGTGTTCTTGAGTTTGCTTCGCATCAGTAGCAACTCCATGGAAAATTTCAGAAAGATTGATTAATGACCCTCCAAAAGCTTCAGCAATGGCTTGTTGCCCAAGACAGACACCGAAAATGGATTTCGTGGGTGCATAAGTCTTTATCAAATCAAGTAAAATTCCAGCTTCTTCTGGGATTCCAGGGCCTGGTGAAAGAATAATTTTGTCGTACTTTTCTATTTCCCCTAAAGGAATTTGATCGTTTCGAATGACATCTACTTCATGGCCGACTATTTCTTCAATCATCTGCACCAAGTTGTAGGTAAAACTATCGTAATTGTCAAAAACTAATATGTTCATTGTGTATTCTGAGTGTATAAGAATTAGATTTTCTCTGCTTTTTTAATCGCTTTTTTCAAGGCTCCCAACTTATTATTTACTTCCTGCAATTCGTTTTCAGGAACTGAATGAGCGACTAAACCGGCTCCAGCTTGGTAAAACAACGTATTATTTTTGCTTAAAAAAGTACGAATCATTATGGCTTGGTTGCAACTCCCGTCAAATCCTACAAAACCCACACATCCGCCGTAATAACTTCGTGAAGTAGTTTCATATTTGTCAATAAGCTGCATTGCTTTGTATTTTGGAGCTCCACTTAATGTACCTTGCGGAAATGTGGTAGCCATCATGGAAAAAGGATTTTGATCGGCGTTCAACTCGGCAGTTACCTCACTAACCATATGAATTACATGTGAAAAAAAGTGAATTTCTTTTAGTTTCGTTACCGTTGTATTTTTACCGTAGATACTTAAATCATTCCGAGCTAAATCAACAAGCATGGTATGTTCTGCATTTTCCTTAGGGTCTTTTTTCAAATCTTCGGCGGCCTCCAAATCCTGATCTAAGTCGCCTGTTCGCTTAAAAGTTCCAGCAATAGGATGAATGATTGCTTTATTATTTTTAATTATTAATTGACTTTCTGGGCTTGATCCCATCAATTTATAATCTCCATAATCGAAAAAGAACAGATAAGGCGATGGATTTATATTTCGTAGTGCACGATAGACGTTAAATTCATCACCAATAAACTTTTGCTCAAATCGGCGACTTAAAACCAATTGGAAAACATCTCCGCGGAAGCAATGTTTCTTAGCTTGATCAACTGCAGCTCTATATTCGTCATCAGAAAGGTTTGATGTTTCTGCTTCAACAGTTTCGAAAGGGAAAACCGGTGCATTTTTCTGATTGATAAGATCTTCGATGAGTTGGCGCTCTGATTTTAATCCAGGTATATGATTTTCGATGAGAAACATTTCGTCATTAAAATGATTGATAGCAATCACATACTGGTAAAAACGGTAGCGCATCAAAGGAATTTGATTTTCAATCGATGGATTTTTGAACGTAATATCTTCAAAAAACGGAATCGCATCGTAGCTTGTGTAGCCAAAAAAACCTTGTGCCTGTTTTGCGATTTCATGGACGGTTTCTTCTGTATGGAAACAAGCAGAAAACTCGTTTAAAACATCAGTAAGTTTGTCATTCTCTAGGTTAATTGTTTTTGGATTGCCTAACGGAAATTTATATTCAGCTTCTTGGCGATTCGAGATTTCAATTCCAGCAACCGCATTTATCGCAATAAAAGAATAATTGTTAGCAGAATTTTGATT
>JAYRQH010000018.1:0-3470 GCA_041910715.1 Bergeyella sp. | reverse complement strand
TATTTCTCTATTCATACTTATTTCTTGTCGGCACCTTCCGATGGCAAGTTATGCGCCGCGCGAGTTTCATCTTCTAAATTTTTAAAATATTGACTCATTTCTTTTTGCTGAGCCGCATCCAGCTTTGCATCGCCGTGCATTAAAAGATAACTTTCAAGCGGCATCTCACCGTGATCAACCATTTCGTAAGCTTCGTACAGCTTGTGAGCCTGCCGTTTCGGCTCGTAGGTCGCAAAAGTTGAAAAATTCAGTTTTCGTCTACCTTCATCAATATGATCTTTTAGGAACCAACCAAATGGTTGAATGTTAGCATACCACGGATACACTGTTTCATTAGAATGGCAATCATAACAGGAGGACCGTATTTGTCTTGCCATAGCCTCTGGCGTATTCTTTATTTTTAGAAAATCCATACCTGAATTAACAGGCGGATTGACTTTTTCTATCTGAAAAAACTGAATCAAAATAAACAAAACAATCAAGACAAGGGCTACTTTTTTCATGCATAAATTTTAGGTGAATTTACAATAAAATTTTTTTTTAAAAATGTATGTAGCAGGAATAGTGTATCTTTGCAAAAAAAAATTGGGCTTAGAAGGACTAAGTTACCCATTAATAATCAATTTATTAAACATTTTTTTATGTCGAATATTGTGGCCATTGTCGGCCGTCCCAATGTAGGGAAATCTACCTTATTTAATCGTTTATTAGAAAGAAGAGAAGCAATTGTTGATTCAACTGCGGGTGTAACACGTGATCGCCATTATGGTAAATCAGACTGGAATGGTGTTGATTTTACGGTAATTGATACCGGTGGTTACGAAGTTAATACCGAAGATATTTTTCAGGAAGAAATTTCAAAGCAAGTTCAATTAGCAATTGACGAGGCAACCGCGGTAATCTTTATGCTGAATGTTGAAGAAGGTCTTACAGATACCGATCGTGAGATTTTTGAAATGCTGAGAAGAGCCAATAAGCAGGTTTATATTGTAGTAAATAAAGTAGATTCAGCTAAGGAACAGCTTGCTGCAACCGAATTTTATCAGTTGGGTATTGATTCGTATTTTACACTTTCATCAGCAACGGGTTCAGGAACGGGTGAACTTTTGGATGCAATTGTTGCCAATTTTCCCACAACCGAATACAAAGATCCTTTTGAAGGCTTGCCAAAGATTACCATTGCTGGTAGACCAAATGTGGGTAAATCAACACTAACAAATGCTTTGTTGGACAATGAGCGAAATATTGTAACAAATATCGCTGGAACTACGCGTGACTCCATCCAAAGTCTTTATAACAAATTTGGACATGAATTTGTCTTGGTGGATACAGCAGGAATGCGAAAAAAGAATAAAGTTTCGGAAGATTTGGAATTTTATTCCGTTATGCGGTCGGTGCGTGCCATTGAAAATTCGGACGTTGTTATTATCATGGTGGACGCAACTTTGGGTTGGGAAGCTCAGGATATGAGTATTTTCGGGATTGCTCAACGAAACCGAAAAGGGATTGTCATTTTGGTAAATAAGTGGGATTTGGTTGAAGATAAGAAAACCAACACCATTCGTGATTTCGAGGCTGCAATTCGTCACAAATTAGGTCAATTTTCAGATGTTCCTATATTGTTCGTATCGGCACTCACCAAGCAGCGAATCTTGAAAGCAGTTGATGTCGCTATGGAAGTATACGAAAATCGTAAGAAGAAAATCAAAACTTCAAAATTAAATGAAGTGATGCTTCCGATCTTCGAAAATACGCCTCCACCAGCAATTAAAGGAAAATACATTAAGATAAAATACTGTGTACAGCTGCCAACGCCCTCACCACAATTCGTATTTTTCTGCAACTTACCGCAGTATGTAAAAGAGCCTTACAAGCGTTTTACAGAAAATCAATTACGAAAAGAATTCGGATTTACCGGTACTCCTATCGAAGTTTATTTCCGTCAAAAATAATTTTAAAGCCTTTCATTTTCTATGAAAGGCTTTTTTTACGACCTTTACCGCATAAACAAAACTATGGTCACAATACTTTCAGATGCCTTTTCTTTAGTGAATTCATGGATTAACGAATTACGAAATGTTGAAGTTCAGAACGACCGAATGCGCTTTCGCCGAAATATGGAGCGTATTGGCGAAATTGCGGCTTTCGAAATCAGCAAGGGTTTGGAGGTGAAGGAAGTGGAAATTACCACACCTTTAGACAAAATTTCGGGTAAAGAAATTGCTGTTCAGCCCGTAATCACCACAATTTTAAGAGCAGGAGTTCCTTTGTTTGAAGGGATCCTCAACTATCTCGATAAGGCCGATTGCGGTTTTGTTGCGGCCTACAGAAAACATGATGCTAATGACTATTTCTCCATTAAGCAAGATTATTTAACATGTCCTAATATTGATGGTCGACCTTTAATTGTTGCCGATCCTATGTTGGCGACGGGAGCGAGTCTCGTGGAAGCTTTGAAAGACTTGCTTAACCATGGTAAACCTACGCAGCTTCATATCGTTGCGGCAATTGCGTCTCAGCAAGGTGTTGATACGATTCAGAAAGCCTATCCAGAAGCTCAAATTTGGGTTGGTGTAATTGATGCGGGCTTAACGCCTAAAGGATACATCACACCAGGGCTAGGCGATGCGGGTGATTTGAGTTACGGAGAGAAACTTCAAAGGTAGTTTTGTTAAATTAATCAAGCGCAAATACCAATACGCTGACTCTGTTGTTGTCTTTTTCGAGCAGTTGCCACGCCGCCTGCGACACCGTATTTCCCGTAGTTAAAACATCATCGATTAAAAGAATATGTTTGTTTTCGATGGGATTTTGGATTTCAAACAAACCCTGAGTATCCTTACGCTGCTCTTTGGATTTCAATGCTTGGGCCTTTCCTGTTTGAATTCTTCGTAACGCTTTATTTTCGAAAGGAATTTTTGTGAGAGCGCTTAGTGTTTTAGTAAACAAATGCAATTGGTTGTAGCCTCGTTGGCGTTGCTTTCGCGGATGCATGGGAATGCTTACCAGAATGTCAAATGAGTGATTTTCCCAACTAAATAATTCGAATGCCCATAGCGCCAGTTCTTTTCCGATTTTTTCTCTGCCTCCGTATTTTAGTTGGTGTACGATCTTTCGACTAAGATTTTCTTTCTCAAAATGCATTAAAGCAACGCCACTTTCAATGGGAAATAGGCTAGTGCACCGTTGCACAACCTCATTATCTTTTCCAAATTCATTGTGGGTAAAGTGCAGCTGATCCATGCACAACTCACAAACGACCTTCGATCCTTCAATTAAGGAGTTGCAGGACAAACAACGATTGGGAAAAAGCAGATCAAAAAGCATCACAGTTGTTTTTACTAAAATTAATAAAAAAGTAGAATCAATTTATTATTTATTTACTTCACCAAAATTAACTTCGTCGACATTCAATGCCAGACATTGCCGTGGCAAGAAAATAAGTTTATGTATCATTGCACCATGATTCG
>JAYRQH010000017.1:0-3602 GCA_041910715.1 Bergeyella sp. | reverse complement strand
CTTCTCAATTTCTTTTTTAATCTCAGAAACAGGATTATCTGTTTCCTTCATAATTTCCGTTTTAATATCTTCTACCGCCCCTCTCATTTTACGCATTCCTTGACCTAAATCGCGTGCAATAGAAGGTAATTTATCTGGGCCGAATAACACGATGATTACCAAGGCAATCAGTAACATTTCACCAATACTCAATTCCATTCTGCGAAAGTACAAAAGTTTCCAAATTAATTAAATTAAAAACATCACTTTTAAGATGATTTTAATACGCTTATGCTTTAAAAGTGCGTCTCACAAGAAAGATACTAATCACAAAAAGTATAAACGCCAAAAAGAACGGCGCTCCTGGAAACTTTATGGGAGCTTGATCGTGCGTAAAGTAATAAAAAAGTTGTGTCATGAGCGGCGGACCAATAATGGACGTGCCACTCATCAAACTGGTTAATGCGCCTTGTAATTCTCCTTGGCTATTCGCTGGAACAGCTTTCGTAATAATGGATTGCAAAGATGGACCACAAATTCCGCCCAAGCAATAAGGTATAAGAAATGCAAACATCATCCAACTTTCGGTAGCAAAAGCAAATAAGAACATCCCCAAAGCATACAATGCTAAGCCTATATAAACACTATTATAATCGCCGAATCTCGGAGTTGTCCAACGTATCAACCCTCCTTGTACCAATCCAATAACAAGTCCCATTAAGCCTAAGGAGATGCCCACCATTTTTTCGTCCCAATTGAACTCGTACATCGTAAAATAGCTCCAATTACTTTGCACGGCATGACCACCAATATAGATGAGAACCAAAGCCACAATTAAACCTGACAACTGAGGATGTTGACGTAAGAATTTAAAAGAACCCACGGGATTTGCTCGCTTCCAGTCGAAAGGACGTCTTTTCTCTTTGGGTAAACTTTCGGGTAAAATAAAATAACCGTAAATAAAATTAATAAAACATAAAACCGCAGCGGCGTAAAATGGAACTCGAGGACCATAAGCACCCAATAAACCCCCTATTACTGGACCTATGATAAACCCAACTCCGAAGGCCGCACCAATAAGGCCAAAATTCTTTGCGCGATCTTCATCGGTAGAAATATCAGCAATATAGGCACTCGCTGTCGTAATACTTGCCCCGGTTATACCCGCAATTATTCTGCCTACAAAAAGCCACCAAATAGTGGGAGCTAACGCGAGAAAAACGTAGTCAACTGCAAATCCAAATAAGGAAATTAAAATTATGGGTCGACGCCCGTATTTGTCACTGAGGTTTCCAACAATAGGTGAAAAAACAAATTGTACGAAAGCGTATGCAAAACTCAGCCATCCTCCATATTTAGAAGCCTCGCTAATGTCAGCATGTATCAACTCCTCAATTAATTTCGGGATTACAGGAATGATAATTCCCCATCCTGTGATGTCAATGAGCATGGTAATAAAGATAAAACCAATGGCAGCCTGTTTGTTTTTCATTTTCATAAGCAGATGTAAAGATAAAAATGAATTCTAAAAATAGTTTCTCTTTTGAAAAATTTTGAAAAGAAAAAAACAATCGTTGAAAATGCATTACCGTACATCAATGCAAAAGGAAATTAAAAGCCGTACATTTGAGTAAAATTAAAATAAAATGAAAGTAGATATTTGGAGTGATACCCGTTGTCCTTTTTGTTTTGTGGGCAAACGAAATTTTGAAAATGCACTGGCTAAATTTCCAGACGCGAATAATATAGAGGTCAACTGGCATAGTTTTCAGTTGGATCCTAACATCGTTACACAACCCGAAAAAGATCCGTATGAATTTTTAGCGGAAATCAAGGGCTTGTCTTTGGAACAGATTAAAGGGATGCATGAACATTTGGTGCAATCAGGTAAATCGGTGGGCATTAATTTTAACTTTGATGAGTCGAAAGTTGCTAATTCGTTTCGGTCGCAAATGCTTCTTCAATTAGCAAAAACAAAAGGCAAAGCAAATGAAATGGAAGAATTGCTGTTCGAAGCACAATTTCTTAATGGACAAAACGTTGATGACCCTGCTGTTTTGGTTGAATTGGGTGAAAAACTAGGGATTTCCAAGGAAGAGGTTCTACTAGGTATTGAGTCCGATGACTTTAAATTTGCAGTCAATCAAGATATTCAAATGGCCAATAATTTAGGCATACGCGGAGTTCCTTTTTTTATTTTCAATGACAAATATGCCGTTTCAGGAGCTCAACCTGAAGCATTATTTCTAGAAGTTCTCGAGAAATCATACGATAAATACAAGGCGGGTGATTCTGGTTTGAAAATTATAAACGAGGGCGATTCCTGCGATGTCGATGGAAATTGTAATTAACTATTCAACAATTCAAATACTAAAAGCTGAAGTACAAACTTCGGCTTTTTTTTATTAAAATTTCTCGAAAATACCGTTGAGAAGTAAGAAAATAACACCAATGAAAATCCAGAATCTCAAAACGTTCATCAACCAAAAAATACGTTTGATTCTAAAATAAAAAATCGGCCACAACGATGCGGCTAAAATCAATGCAGAAAGGCTAAAATAAATAACAACAAAGTTGAATCGAGCTGCATAAACCACAACAAGATATGCAACAAACGCATTAATCACGAGAAGAATAGAAATGAAAATAGATGTCTTCTTAATACCCAATTTCAATGGGATGGTGTCGTAACCAAAAAGCGTATCAGGACGCATGGTTAAAATATCTTTCATGATATCAATAATCCACAGCAGCAAAAAGAGAAATGCAGCCATCCAAAATAGTTTCCATGTAAAATGCTGATAGTAAACCAGCAAACCAAAAAATGGATATAAGGATAAGGAAACGTAGGTAAGATTGTTCACAATAAAAATCTTACTCAATTTATGGCTATAAAACCACATGATAAATTGATAAATAAGAAAAAAAACAAAAATACGCCAAGATAAAATTGCAGCAATACTCAATGAAATGACATTGAGGATAATGTACATATAAAGAAAGTATTTCTGCTTCAGAAAACTTTGAAGCTTGCTGCGGAAAGGACGCTGAATTTTATCTTTTTCTAAATCGTAAAACTGGTTAATTAGGCCTCCAGCCGCGATGCTGAGCAGCGAGCAGAATATGATGCCGTGAACTTTAATATCGAATACAAAACTTCGTAAATTTTCTTCCTGATTAAACAAGAAAAATGTAGAGACATAGAGTCCAAAAGTAAAAAAAACGAGAATAAAAAAACGAGCGCCCAACAGCAAACTGATGAATTGCGAGAATCGATAAATCAAATTTTTATTTTGATTCATGCGCGGCGTTTTTACATTTTAAAAATTGGAAAATAAAACTTAAAATCGATAGATGACTTCCTTGTGAAAGCCTTCAAGCATTTTTTCGGCCTGATCATAATCTTTGGTGAATCCCAAGATATAGCCACCACCGCCACTACCGCATAGTTTAAGATAATAGGCATTCGTATCCAAACCTTTCTTCCAAATGTTATAAATACTTTCAGGAATCATCGGTTTGAAGTTTTCATACGCCCAAACGGAAAGTTTTTTTAAGTTTCTGAAAAACGGGTTCATCTCCTTCTTCAAAAAAGCATCAATACATGCATTATTGTATCGGAT
>JAYRQH010000016.1:0-5696 GCA_041910715.1 Bergeyella sp. | reverse complement strand
TGTCCGAAATTTTCCTTATTTACAAGTGAAATGAGGTGCGAAACACGGTGGTCATCCAATTTATCAAAAATATCGTCTAGCAATAAAATGGGCGACTTTCCGGTTAATTCTTTTATGCGATTAATTTGCGCTAGTTTAAGCGCTATTAAAAAAGATTTCTGTTGACCTTGTGAGCCAATTTTTTTGATCAGCTGATTATTCATCTCAAAAATAAGATCATCCTTATGTACGCCTTTCGATGTGTACGTTAGCTGGCGATCGCGTTCTCTGTTTTCTTCTAAAAGTTGCACAAAATTGCTGTCGTGCAGGGGCGAACTGTACGTTACGGTAATCCGTTCCTTGGCTCCGGAGATGATTTCATAAAAATGCTGAACAATAGGACTTAACTCTTCGATAAAATCTTTTCTTTTATCGTAAATTTTAGTTCCGAATTGTGAAATGGGATTGGTGTAAATATCCAAAGAATCTTGGTCGTACGTTCGGTTTTTACTGAAATATTTGAGTAGCGCATTTCGTTGTTGCAGCGCCTTTTGATACTGTATCAAATCATATAAATACTCGGTGTCAGTTTGCGCAATCATGGAATCCAAAAAGCGGCGTCTGCTTTCCCCCGAATCGGAAATTAAATTGGAATCATAGGGCGAAATGATCACACTTGGCAAATACCCCACGTGATCGGCCATCCGTTCGTAGGATTTTTCATTTTTTTTAATCGATTTTTTTGCATCTCGAGAGTAAACAATTTGCAATCGATCGTCTTTTTCTTCATTTTGTACTTCCGCATGAATTGCAAAAAATTCATGCTCGTTTTCAATATTTTGCGAATCCGAATTTCCCAAAAAACTTTTTCCTACCGACAGATAATACAGGGCATCCAAAATATTGGTTTTTCCCACTCCGTTATTGCCTACGAAACAATTGATTTGGGGAGAAAGTTCGTAGTGTTTTTCAGAATGATTTTTAAAATGTGCTAGGGTAAGTTTTCGGACAATCATTTGTCAAAAATACTCCAATAAAATTAGAATTAAAAACGGCAAACCACAACACGTTTCTACACCTATCGAAAAGTAGGCGTCGGGTTTGTCGGGAGAAGCTAAAAGGAGAAGTGGAATAGTAAGAAGCGCGGAAATAACCACTGCCCACATAAAATGAGATGATAGACTGATTACTGAAATCATGCAGGAGATAATGAGAAAGAAGATCGCAAGAAACTTTGTTTTTTTGATTCCTATGAACTTCGGAAACGTAAGAACCTCGTCGCTGTGCATGTCACGGATGTCAAAAGGTAACACCAAAGCCGAAATCCAAAAAAAAGAGATAAAGAATATGGGAATATTGGGCGTTGGTTGGGTTAACCATGAGTTCATTAGAGCCCAAACTAATCCGACATAAAATATTTTTACCAAGGGTATTTTACGAATATAGTGTGTTAAAAATTTACTGTTATAAAGAAGACCCAAAATGACAATCACCAACCAATGGAACAGTCGGCTGGTGTTGTTGTTTTGAATTATGAGCATTGCGCAAATCACTCCGGCAACAGCATTGATGCCTAATATGGTATAGAAAAAAGAGGTATGTTGATATTTGGTGTAGAGATAACCGCAAAAATAGGTGATGAAGATAAGCAGAAATGTGGGAAAACGGAACGTATTTTGTTCAATCATGAAAAATGAAGCCAACAAAGTTCCCATCAGGGAAACGTAAATTTGGCTGTCAACAATTGATTTTTTTAATACATTTAACAGATTCATTTTTAGTGGGTCCACATAATGTTTTATGTACCGTTTTGTATAAGATTAAAACAACCAAAAATATGAAAAAAATTGGTCTTTTTTTATTGTTGTTCGTGTCAGTTTTTGCTTGGTCGCAACCATATTACGATGCGCAATGGAAGAAAATTCAGGAGAATTATAAATTGGGGAAATACAGCTCCAACCTTCCTATTCTAAAAGAAATTAAAAACCAAGCCATGAAAGATAATAATACCGCACAACTTGTGAAAGCCCTAAAAGGCGAATTCAGCATTTTTTCGCTAACAGAAGATCATACGCAGAATGATGCGGTTTCACAATATTTTTCACGTCTATCCGAGGTCGAAAAAGGACTTTCGGGCGATGATCTGCTGCTTTTTCAGGTTTTGAAAACCGAATTCGTTCAGCAGTTTTATCAACGAGAGCAGTGGGAGATTAATCAGAGAACCAATATTGATAACCTCGATTTATCAAGTATTGAAACTTGGAGCAAGCAGGATTTTAAAAAATACCTTGGAGAACAGTATGCGAAATTGGATACTCAAAAAGCACGTTTAAAAGCTATCCCACTTAGTAAATACAAAACCATCTTTGCTGGAGAAAAGTTAGATGAGGTGTATTACCCGTATCTGTACGACTGGTATGCAAAGAATTACATCGCTTTTTTACAAAATTCCAATTTATTTACACCGGATGAGATTACAGTTAATCGAGCAAAAGCAGATGCAATTGTCACCGATTTAGCAAATTCAAGCAAAGGCGACGCGTGGCTAATGAACCAATTATACAAAATCAACTATGATTGCGAAAATACAAAGTGCAAAGATCGTCTGGAGAAGTTGCTTGCCTTGTACAATTCGGAAATTGGCAACGATTATAAAGGTAAAATTGCGTTGGAAATCATGCAGGAGTATAGCAATAAAGGTGATCTACCGAAAGCCATTGAAGTTGCTAAACAAGCAAAATTAAAGTACAAAGACACGCGTTTTATCAACGAGGTTATCAATCTTGAAAACAGTATTACGGCGCCAACTTTAACCATCAATTATGAGGAGCAGACGCAAGTTGCCAAGCCCATTCATATCGTAGCGGAGACCAAAAATCTATCGTCCTTTTCATTGAATATTTATGAAGTGCCGAATGACATAGATGGATTTTTTAAGTATTCGCAAGATGCCTATCGAAACCCATTTAAATCAGTGAAAAAAACCTTATTTCGTAAAGAATCATATGAACTTACTGATCCTAAAGATTATAAGATACACAAAACATCCCTAGAAATAAAACCCCTGCCTACTGGTATTTATATGATCGAGTATCTTGTAGATAACGCGGTGGCTGGCGATTTTTATTTTCTGGTTTCCGATAACAAGATTTTGTATGGTGATCGAAGTAAAGATTCAGGTATGCAATTGCGTCTAGTGAAGAACGAAAATGGACATACAACGAATGCAAAGTCGGTTGTTGCGAAAACCATTCAGTATTCCAAAGCTCCCGTAACTTCTACAGTTGCCGTTTCAAAAGAAGGCATTTTTGTGGTTCCTATGAATGAGGAAAGCTACTATCAAGACGTATTAATACAGGAAGCGGGGACACAGAATTTTAATTTGTTCAATGTAAATCGTCGTAATTATTACCGCTCAACAGAAGATATTCCAAGAAAATGGGGTCAGATCTTCTTAGATCGAGCTATTTACAGACCGGGTCAAGTAGTTTATTTTAAGGTGATTACGCGTAAAATTGAAGGTGAAAAAGAAACCGTGCTTGCCAACGATAGCCAAACCATCACGTTATTAGATGCTAACGGCGAAGAGGTAAGTAAGCAAACCTTCAAAACCAATGAATTTGGATCCTACAACGGAAGTTTTACCTTGCCTTCTGGAAAGTTAAATGGGCAATATTCACTACAAGTAAATGAGACCAATTTGGATATCTATGCATCATTTGCTGTGGAAGAGTACAAACGTCCAAAATTTGAGGTGACTTTCGAACCTATTAAAGAGGAGTATAAATACGGGCAAACAATTGAAGTTAAAGGAAAAGCCATGATGTTTTCTGGCGTTCCCATGAGTAATGCTAAAGTTCATTATGAAATCAAAAAGCAAAATATTCGCTGGCGTTATTTCTGGTGGTATCCTCGTGTTGATGAACTTCAAAACTCTATTTTAGGCGAGGCAGTAACGAATGAAAAAGGCGAATTTACAATTAAAGTAAAGCTTGAAAAAGATGAAAAAATTGAAGGTATTCAAATTGATAACTATCAATTAAACGCATCGGTTACCGATCTGAATGGTGAAACGCAATCGAGTGAAACGTCCGTAAAAGTAGCGTCCGTATCGCACTATATTAAAGTTGATCCTATTAACGACGCGTCTACCGATAAAGAGATTAAAACAAAAGTAGCAACGTATAATTATAACGATCAGCCTTTAAAAAAATCGTATCAAGTTACATTATCGAAACTCAAAGGCGAAGATCGTGTCTTAAGAAGCAATTTTTCGCGTATCGTTCAAGATACTCCAAAATTATCGAAGGAAGAGTTTATCAAGCTATTTCCTCACGACCGCTATTTAGAAAATGAAAAATCAGTTAAGAATCGAATTGAAAAGCAAATTTGGGCGAAGAAAAACCAAACCGGGGAGGAGCTTAATTTAGGAAAATTAGATGCTGGAAATTACCTTTTGGAGGTCTATAATATCGAAGGCAAAGATACTATTAAAGCCACCCAAGAGTTTGATGTTTGGGACGATCATTCATTAGCAAAGGGTCAAAATCCATTTCTTTTTGTTAAAACACTTACGCCTGAGGTGGAGCGTAGTGCCAAAGCTAAATTCTTGATTTATTCGGCAATACCGAAAGCATTTGTTCGCATTTATATTCAAGATGGAAAGGGTGGTGTACGTATTGATGAGAAAGAAGTAACATCGGGTGTTCTTCCGTATTCAGTTGATATGCCACAGGATAAATCCATCACTTTTGTTAATGTGCAGTTTCAGCTGGCATCATACAATGATGTACAGACACAAGAAATGAATGTTACCATTAAATCAGAAACGCAACCGTTAAAAATTGAAACGTCCACGTTCAGAGATAAACTTCAACCCGGACAGAAAGAACATTGGTCCGTTAAGGTAACCGGAGGTGATAAGGAAAAAATAAATGCGGAGGTGCTGGCCAATATGTATGATATGTCTCTGGATCAGTTTGCGGTAAATACCTACTCATGGACGAACTACATGCCATCGCGGGTTGTTGATTCGTATACTGTCCACAGCAATTTATTGAGAAAATACTATTCTCGAAATGCTAAACACTTGCAAACAAAGCCAATTTATCAACCCTCATTTTCTTGGTATGATGGTGGACTGGGATATACAATGCTTAGAAGTAATAAAATTGCAGTAGACAGTTCTGTAGCCCAAGTTGAAGAGGTGGTAATTACGGGTCGGGCGGCAGGAACAAAAATTGCAAACTACAGTGCGCCAGCTGCACCGACTGCAAAAGCGGAAGCTCAGGATGAGGCAGTTGCTGATGCTGCAGCGTCTACGGATGTGGACAAGCATAAAGTTCCTTTGCGTCAAAACTTCAATGAGACGGCTTTCTTTTATCCAAATCTACGAACGGATGAAAAAGGAAATGTTCATTTTGAATTTACTTCTCCAGAAGCACTTACCCAGTGGAAGGTGATGTTTTTAGCACATACCAAAGATGCACGTGGCGCAGTTTTAGAAAAAGAAGTGGTAACGCAGAAAGAGTTTTCAATCACACCGAACTATCCTCGATTCCTCCGTGAAGGTGATGAAATTCAGTTGCAAACCAAATTGAGTAACATTACGGCTGATGCACTTAATGGATTTGCGCAACTGCAAATATTGGATGCCTTCACGAACGAAGATATTACAACAAAATTTGGATTGAGCCAGCTCACACAGCAAACGGGCT
>JAYRQH010000015.1:0-1652 GCA_041910715.1 Bergeyella sp. | reverse complement strand
ATTTGGTGCAATCCTTATTAGTCAATTAGTTGGATGTGTCGTTGGATTATTCTCCGTAGTAATTTTGGCGAAATTGATGGGTGCCGAAAACGACATCATCATGTCCTTGGCGCCAAAGTCGGTTAGTACGCCTATTGCTCTCGAGATTTCCAGTGCTGTGGGTGGTATTCCTTCAATCACCGCAGCGGCAGTAATTCTCACAGGTTTAATGGGGACTGTCGCAGGTTACCAATTGCTCAATTTAGCTCGTATTACAAACCCTGTTTCGCAAAGCATCGCCATGGGTACAGCATCACATGCGATGGGAACCATGCGAGCGCTGGAATTTGGCGATAAACATGGAGCTTTTGCGAGCGTGGGGATGATTTTTAATGGTATTCTTACGGCATTTTTAGCGCCTTACATTTTGCTTTTTCTTAAACCCTATTTATAGAGTTTTATTCTTTTAAATCTAATACATCACCATTTTTTTCTAAAGATCCTCAAATAATAGTTCTAAAGGAGTAATGTAAATACACCCAAAAAGGTTGACGTTAGATTTTATTTTTTGAAATGCCATGCCCACCCAGCAACTGGATTTCTTGTCCTTTAGTTGGAGGTCCATCTAGCAAAGGCATAGCTTCCATAATAAGTTCACGAACTCCTTCAATTTGTAGGGATTGATCGTGGTTCTCTTTTGTATCCCAGATTTCGGTAACAAAAATCGAGTTAGGTTCATTGGTATCATATCCCACCACATACAATTGGCAACCAGGTGTTTGCGAAATCAGGTCTGCGGCATCTAAAAGAATTTTAGCTAGATTTTCTAGTTGATTTGTTTTTGATCTTAATTTTCCGTGAAGTAAATAGGGTTTTTTCATTGGTGAGAATAGAAAAGTAAATATACGAATTAGTAAGTAGCAAATTGAAGCTTCCAAAGTATATGTACAAAATAGCAAATCTCCCATCCGAGATTCGGTTACGTTTTTGCTTTATTGAGTTACTTTATTAAGAGGGAAACTTCGGAATTTTGTATCAATAAAAAAAGATAAAAAATGCAAACAATATTAGGAGCCAATGGGCAAATTGGTGAAGAACTGGCGAGAGAACTGAAACGAAATTTCACGTCAGACATTAGAATTGTAAGTCGGAATGCGAAGAAAGTTAACGATACCGATGAAGTTTTTTCTGCCGATTTAAGCAATCGAGAACAGGCGATTGCAGCTGTAAAAGGGAGCGAAATTGCGTATTTTACCTTGGGACTTCCGATCAGTTCGGAGATGTGGGAAAAGCAATTCCCGGTCATCATGCGCAATGTGATTGAGGCTTGTAAAATCAATGGAACAAAGCTTGTGTATTTCGATAATACCTATATGTATCCGCAGGATGCTCGTCCGCACACGGAAAAAACAGAATTTGCGCCTCTTGGGCGAAAAGGGAATGTAAGAAAGGAGATGACGGAAATGCTTCTACAGGAAATGAAAAATGGTAGTATTGATGCGGTCATTTGTCGCGCGCCTGAGTTTTATGGTCCGGGCAAAACACAGAGCATCACCAATACACTAATTTTCGATAACATTAAAGAAGGGAAAAAGCTGAAAGTACCATTGAGCGATTCCAAAAAAAGAAGTTTAATTTGGACTCCTGACGCTAGTCGAGCAACGGCTTTAATT
>JAYRQH010000014.1:0-4066 GCA_041910715.1 Bergeyella sp. | reverse complement strand
TTTAAAAGCTCATCAACAAAGTTGATGAGCTTTTTTTATGTCCTAAAATTAAAGGAAATAATTACTAATAATTGCCTATATAATTAGCTAACCTAAAAATTAGTTCAATTGCAGCGGTTTGGAGTAAAGTTCAAAACCGCTGCAATTGAATTTTTTAAACTTGAATTACTCCTAAGTTAAATTTTTCGGTTATGGGAGCGTGATTGGCAGCTTCTATACCCATAGAAATCCATTTTCTAGTGTCTAGAGGATTGATGATGGCATCTGTCCATAAACGTGCTGCAGCGTACGTTGATTCTGTTTGTTTTTGATACCTTTTAGAAATAGTTTCTAGAATCTCGTTGCTCTCTTCTTCAGTAATCTGCTTACCTTGTTTTTTAAGGGTTGATTCCTGAATTTGAGCCAATACCTTTGCTGCCTGAGCACCACCCATTACTGCCAATTCTGCCCAAGGCCAAGCTACGATTAATCTTGGATCGTAGGCTTTTCCACACATTGCATAATTACCAGCTCCGTATGAATTCCCTGTGATAATGGTGAATTTTGGAACTACAGAGTTGGATACCGCATTTACCATTTTAGCACCGTCTTTAATGATTCCGCCATGTTCTGATTTTGAACCTACCATAAAACCAGTAACATCTTGCAGGAACACCAACGGAATTTTTCTCTGATTGCAGTTGGCAATGAAGCGCGTTGCCTTATCAGCAGAATCCGAATAGATAACGCCTCCAAACTGCATTTCGCCTTTTCCACTTTTTACCAGTTTTCTTTGGTTGGCAACAATTCCTACAGCCCAACCATCAATCCTTGCCGTAGCACAGATGATTGTTTTACCATAATCTGGCTTATATTCCTCATACTCTGAATTGTCAACCAAACATTTGATAATCTCATACGTGTCATACTGATCCGCTTTTGACGAAGGCATGATACCAAAAATATTTTCTGGACTTTCTTTTGGAGGAAAACTTTCCGTTCTGTCGAATCCTGCTTTTTCGTACGCACCAACCGATTTCATGATGGTTCTAATTCTGTTTAGCGCATCTTTATCATCTTGCGCTTTATAGTCGGTAACTCCAGAAATCTCGCAGTGAGTAGTAGCTCCACCCAACGTTTCATTATCAATGGTTTCACCAATGGCTGCTTTTACGAGATAACTTCCCGCAAGGAAAATAGAACCTGTTTTGTCCACAATCATCGCTTCGTCGCTCATAATAGGCAGGTATGCACCACCCGCAACACAACTACCCATTACGGCAGAGATTTGAATGATTCCCATAGAACTCATTTTCGCATTATTTCGGAAAATTCTACCGAAATGCTCTTTATCAGGGAAAATTTCATCCTGCATCGGCAAATAAACCCCCGCAGAATCTACCAAGTAGATGATGGGAAGTCTGTTTTCCATGGCAATTTCTTGCGCACGAAGATTTTTCTTACCCGTAATCGGAAACCATGCTCCCGCCTTTACAGAAGCATCATTAGCCACAACAATGCATTGCTTACCCGATACATATCCCATTACCACCACTACGCCACCGCTCGGGCAACCACCTTCTTCCTGATACATTTCGTAACCTGCAAAAGCACCGATTTCTATTGATTGAGAATCTTTATCCAATAGATAATCAATTCGTTCTCTGGCAGTCATTTTTCCTTCCTCACGAATTTTTTGAAGTCGTTTTTCGCCACCCCCTTTTTTAATTTCGGCTAGTAGTCTGGTAATTTCTGATAATTTTAATCTATTTTGATCTTCCCTTTTGTTAAATTCTAAATCCATACGTTGTAACGGTTCTTTATATGCCTAAATATATGACAATTTTAAATTTTGAGGAAATGCATAAAAAAGCTCCAAGAGATGTTGGAGCTTTAAACAAAAATAGAATGAAAATCAATTATTTATTAGGTTGTGGAGTGTATCGTAAATAGGGTTTTACTTCGGTAACACCTTTAGGGAAAATTTTTCGGGCTTCTTCTGTGGAGATGGTAGGCGGAACGATAACATCATCCCCATCTTTCCAGTTTACGGGCGTTGCTACCTTTTCCGCATCAACTAACTGCAATGAATCAAGTACTCGATTGATTTCGTCAAAATTTCGTCCCGTTGAGGCAGGGTACGTTATGATTAAACGCACTTTTTTTTCTGGATCAATGATTAATAATGAGCGCACCGTAGCCGTAGCAGATGCATTGGGATGAATGAAATCATATAATTCAGACACCTTTTTATCAGCATCTGCAATGACAGGAAACTGGACTTCGCAGCCTTGAGTCTCGTTAATATCTTTAATCCACCCGTGATGATCTTGGACCTCATCAACACTTAACGCAATTACTTTTGTATTCTTTTTAGCAAAATTTTCAGCAAGCTTGGAAGTTGCACCTAATTCTGTGGTACAAACCGGTGTGTAATCGGCTGGATGCGAAAATAAAATTCCCCAAGAATCACCTAAATATTCGTAGAAATCTAATTTTCCTAATGAAGTTTCTGCTTGAAAGTTTGGCGCTGTATCGCCCAGTTTTATTGACATAATTTTATAATTTTAATTTAGTACCCTACAAAATTAGTAGAGTATAATGAGGTGACCAATTTTTTGGCACGATAATTTCGTATTTTTGCAAAAATTTAACGTTTTATGTCGGATATAAGTAAGCAGATCGATAAGGTAGAAAATAATGAGTACGTTTCGAAGGTCTTTGGAACATTAGATAAGTGGTACGACGGTTTTGCCAAGTTTACACCTAATTTAATAGTAGGAATCATTGTCTTCCTATTCTTTCTCCTATTCAGTTCTTTTCTTACGAAGATTACCATCAAATTACTGAAAAAATACCTTCCAAACAAGGCGGATACGGTGAGCTCGTTTGTTGGTGGAATTCGATTTGTAATTTTGTTAATTGGAACTTTCATTTCCCTTGAAATTATGGGCCTTAGCGGATTTCTATGGAAATTTATAGGAAGTTTAGGGGTCGCTGGGGTTGTTGCCGGGGTTGCTCTTAAGGATTTGGTATCGTCGATTTTCTCTGGAATGTTGATTGGTATTGACAAAGCTTTTAAAGTTGGAGATTATATCACAATAGGAAATTACTCAGGGAATGTTCAGGAAATCGGTTTTCTTACAACGAAAATTATCACCGATGATGGGCGTAAAGTCTATATACCAAATCAAACGATTTTTAGCGGTCCGTTCTACAATGTTTCCGATTCGCCTCAGCGACGTATTATTTTTGATTTTGATATTCCTGCGGACGCCAATGTGGTAAAAGCAAAAGAAGTGTTGTTGGCGAAATTAGATGCAATCGATCAGGTAGATTCGCAAAGAAAACCCGTTATTCTCATTACCAATCTAAAAAATGGGAACTTTACATTGCAAGTTCAATTTTGGCTGAAGGTAGGTGAAAGTATAACACAAGCGAAAAGTGATGCGTTGCTAACCATTAAGCAGACATTAGATGATGAAAATATTAAGTTGGTGACGCCAACATCAATAAGTTTGGAAGATAATTCGTTGCCAACGCACGAATAATTCGTATTATTTACAACAAAAAACGCCAATCAATCGATTGGCGTTTTATTTATGTTTAGTTTAGGCTATTAATTATGCCAAAACCTCTTTTACTTTGTTTGCAGCTTCTTCAAGCGTAATTGCCGAGGCAACGTTTAAGCCTGATTCATCAATCATTTTCTTAGCGATTTCTGCATTGGTACCTTGCAATCTTACGATAATTGGAACTGGAATAGAACCCATTTCTTTGTACGCATCGATTACACCCTGAGCAACTCGATCACAACGAACGATTCCTCCGAATATGTTGATTAAGATCGCTTTTACGTTAGGATCTTTCAAAATGATGTCAAAAGCTGTTTTTACTCGCTGTGCATCCGCTGTTCCACCAACATCTAGGAAGTTTGCTGGGTTACCACCAGAAAGCTTAATCATATCCATAGTTGCCATCGCAAGACCCGCACCGTTTACCATACAAGCAACATTCCCATCAAGTTTCACGAAGTTTAATCCTGCTTCACCCGCTTCAACATCCATAGGATCTTCTTCTCGTGTAT
>JAYRQH010000013.1:0-3975 GCA_041910715.1 Bergeyella sp. | reverse complement strand
GTTTTTGTATTTTGTTATTAATTTATAAACAACAGTATACGTGGCCAGGACTTATTCTGGTTCTTATTGGCCTACCTGTCTATTATTTTATTAGTCGTAAGGAAGCCAAGTAAAAACAGAATTTTTTTTAAAAATAGATCGTGTACTTAAAAAACGCAACATACAATTTTGGGGAGAGTGAATTTTTAAAACTCTCCCTTTTTCTGTATCTTTACATTCTTAATTATTCTTTACTTTACTATGAATATTGATTGGACCACGGTAAAAGAGTACGAAGATATTACGTACAAAAAACATAACGGGGTAGCCCGAATTGCTTTTAACAGACCCGAAGTGCGAAATGCATTTCGTCCTAAAACAACATCTGAATTATATGATGCATTTTACGATGCGTCGGAAGATCCGTCAATCGGGGTTGTTTTGCTTACAGGCGAGGGGCCAAGCCCTAAAGATGGAGGGCATGCATTCTGTAGTGGGGGCGATCAAAAAGCACGAGGCCAACAAGGTTATGTTGGCGATGATGGAAGACATCGTTTGAATATCCTTGAAGTACAGAGATTGATCCGTTTTATGCCGAAAGTCGTGATTGCTGTTGTTAATGGTTGGGCTGTTGGTGGTGGACACTCTTTACATGTGGTATGTGATATGACATTGGCAAGTGAAGAACATGCTATTTTCAAACAAACCGATGCAGATGTTACCAGTTTTGATGGTGGGTACGGATCGGCTTACTTAGCAAAAATGGTGGGTCAAAAGAAAGCACGCGAAATTTTCTTTTTAGGGCGAAACTATTCGGCACAAGAAGCTTTCGAGATGGGAATGGTAAATGCTGTTGTTCCGCATGCTGAATTAGAAGATACCGCTTACGAGTGGGCTCAGGAAGTGTTAGGGAAATCACCGATGTCTATTCGAATGTTAAAGTTTGCGATGAATCTCACCGACGATGGAATGGTGGGTCAGCAGGTATTTGCTGGCGAAGCAACACGATTAGCCTACATGACCGAGGAAGCTAAAGAAGGCCGTGATGCTTTTTTAGAGAAGCGAAGGCCGAATTTTGGTGATAAAAAATGGATATCTTAAAATGACACTCTTAGAGGTTGGCACATCGTTTTGAATTAATATGTTTCTAACCTCTAATTTTAAAATCAACATACATAATGATTGACTGGATTCAAGCTGCGCGATTACGAACTCTTCCTTTATCAATAAGTGGAATTATTATGGGTTCTTTTATTGCTCGCTGGAGAATGACGGAAGCTGGAGAGACGTGGGACTGGAAAATTTTTGCATTAGCCTTACTAGTAACGCTTTGCTATCAAGTATTATCCAATTTTGCGAATGATTATGGTGATGGTGTGAAAGGTACCGATCAGCTACGATCTCAGAATGCGGAAGCACGAGCAGTAGCCTCGGGGAAAATAACGGCAAAACAGATGAAAAATGCGGTGCTTATTATGGCATTAATTTCACTTGGTGCCACAGTTGCCCTACTGTATGTCGCATTTTTCCCTAATCATATTAAAGAATTCTGGACATTCGTAGGCTTGGGCGTTGCATGCATTTTAGCTGCAATTGGCTACACCATGGGCAAAAAACCGTACGGATATATGGGGCTTGGCGATATTATGGTTTTTTTATTTTTTGGATTGGTTTCGGTTGGCGGAAGTTATTTTCTTTTTACCAAAACGTGGAGTTGGGATATTCTTTTACCAGCTTCAGCGGTTGGTTTAATGAGTGCTGCTGTTTTAAATTTGAACAATATGCGTGATATCGAAAGTGATGCGTTAAGTGGCAAAAAAACCTTGGCATTACAATTAGGATTCAAAAATGCAATGTTGTATCAAATGTTCTTACTGCAAGTTCCCTTGATTTTAATCTTAGCCTTTCTTGGGTTGAATGAATTTTTTCAGAATGGGAAATACTACGCATTTATTGTGATGATTCTGATGTTTCCGATGACTGGTTTGCGACGTCGAATTCTGACAGTAAAAGAACCCAAAGAACTTGATCCATTTCTTAAGCAAGTCGGCATGTTCACTTTAATCATGGCTGTCCTTCTTGCCTTTGGATTGAATTATTTCGCCTAACAACTTCCTCAAAAAGGGGGTTCACGTTGCGTATTTTTTTGTAAGTGAACATTTTGGAGACTTAACTCCACTCGGTACCATCGTATTTAAATCAAATTCCCTATATTTGTTGAGAAATTAAGGTTCAGCAGAACAATCAAAGGATTTGTTAGTTCACATTTTGCTGAATTCAAAAAAACAAAACACACGTACTGAAATTGGTTATTAGGGTAATCGTGTTGTGGAAAACGCTTCTACGGCTTTATTTACTCATTTTTAAATATTTAAAATTTAATAACACATTAATTTCACTATTTATGAAACTAAAATTTCTTGGTCAAAATTGCTTTTTGATTGATGTTAACGGCGTAACCATTCTTACGGATCCATTTTATAACTATCAAAAAGAACAATCTGGCTTCGATATTCATGCGCAAAAGGTTGATTATATCCTGATCACACATGCCCATGAAGATCACATTGCAGATGTAAATGAGGCATTAAAGGCACATCCTGAAGCAACACTTATTGCGCAACCGGAGATCTGTGGTTACTTTAAGCATCCGAATAGTATTGATATCAACTTCGGAGGATCTGCAAAGTTGGAAGGATTAAAAATTTCGATGGTTCCAGCGTCACATACCAATTCATTTCCAGACGGTACGTATGGTGGAGAAGCTTGCGGCTACATTTTCCGAATGGAAAACAAAAATATATACTTTGCAGGCGATACAGGCGTGATGGCTGATATGGCATTGTTTCCCGAATTGTTTGGTCCCATAAGTTCTGCAATTTTACCAATAGGATCACACTATACGATGTGTGCTCGTAAAGCAAGCTATGCGGCTGATAAACTCCTCAAAACACCTAAAGTTGTGGGATGTCATTTCGACACGTTTCCACCGATAAAGATCAATCATGAAAGCGCAAAATCTCTATTTAAAGAACGAAATGTTGATTTGCTGCTTCCAGAAATTGGACAAGAATTTGAACTCTAAGAAAAAAATAAATTTTTAATGATTTGATTCACATGAAGAAGAAAGAAATTTGGAAAGAGTATCCGATTGACGTTGATTTCGAAGGTAATTTTAAAATTGAAGTCTCCAATCTTGGTCGGATGAAAACCTACAATCAGCTCGCTCCTGAAGGAAAAATAGTTCAAGGTAGTCAGCAAGGTGGTTATGCCTGTTTGCGCTCTAAGCTTCGTAAAAAGTGGAGTGAGCGAGATACCCAAGCATTGCAAGAAGTTAAAGACAAAGTGGCGGAGCTCAATCAACAAATTAAAGAAACAGCCAAGAGTGTTGAAAATCAACAATTACTTGACGATTTAAGAAAGGAGCGCGATCAATGGGTTCAAAAAAGAAAAAAGCTTAATCATAAATTAACAACTAAAAATACCATTAATTACAACCTGCTGTTTCACAAGGCGGTTGCAGAGTTGTTTTTAGATGCTCCAGCGAATGAAGATCAGAAATTTATTATCCATAAGGATTTTGATAAAGCGAACAATGAGGTCGATAATCTCGCTTGGGCTTCTCAAGAGGAGATTACCAACCGAGTGAAAAAACATCCTAAAATGATCCTGTGGGAGTTTAATAAACAGTTTATCGATACGTCGGTGAAAGTGAAAGCCTCTAAACTTTCGGAAATGGATGTTTTAACTATTAAAAAACGACTTAAGAGAGGATATTCTTTAAAAAAATTAGCGAAACAGTTTGAAGTGTCGGATATGCAAATTCACCGTATTAAAACAGGAGAAAATTGGGGACATGTTCAGTTGTTGGAGGATATCAGAAAAGAAAATTCTGAAAAATAAAAAATGGCAAGCTACCTAAATCACACCGCTACAACCGATTACCTTTGCTGCGTTCCCACCCTGGAGGATTCTCAGGAGCTGGTTGTTTAGGAC
>JAYRQH010000012.1:0-3882 GCA_041910715.1 Bergeyella sp. | reverse complement strand
GCAGGACGTTTGGCTATTGACGAGCAAATGATGAACGAGATCAAATCCGTTCATTACTTCATCAAGCCTGATGAGACGCTTTTCGTAGTCGATTCCATGACGGGACAGGATGCTGTTAATACGGCTAAAGCTTTCAACGATGCCTTGAATTTTGATGGCGTTGTTTTAACGAAATTAGATGGTGATACTCGTGGTGGAGCTGCTTTGACGATTCGTTCGGTTGTTGAAAAGCCCATAAAATTCATCTCCACAGGTGAGAAAATGGAAGCCTTGGATCTTTTCTATCCAGAAAGGATGGCTGACCGTATTTTGGGGATGGGTGACGTTGTTTCCTTAGTTGAAAGAGCCCAAGAGCAGTTTGACGAAGAAGAAGCTAAAAAACTTCACAAAAAGATTGCAAAAAATGAGTTCGGATTTGATGATTTCTTAAAACAAATCAACCAGATTAAGAAAATGGGTCATATGAAGGACTTAATGGGAATGATTCCAGGTGTTGGGAAAGCCATTAAGGATGTGGAGATCTCGGATGATGCATTCAAACATATTGAAGCAATCATTCACTCTATGACTCCTGAGGAACGAAGACGTCCATCGATTATCGATATGAACCGTAAAAAACGAATTGCTCGAGGATCAGGAAGAAAATTGGAAGATGTGAACCAATTGATGAAGCAGTTTGACCAAATGGGAAAAATGATGAAGATGATGCAAGGCCCACAAGGAAAACAGATGATGCAAATGATGAGCAAGATGCCGAATATGCCAGGAATGGGCGGCATGATGGGCAAATAATAAAAGACATACATAAAAAAACCTCGAGCATTGGCTCGAGGTTTTTTTTATGGTTAGAATTTATATCCTAACCCAATTTGAAATGAGTTGACATATTCTTTTTCATCACCATGATCATCACTGTTCCAAATTTTGAAATCGGTTAAGCCCCAATTATAGCGTCCATCAATGAATAATCCGTTTTTGAAGTTATACTCGGCTCCAACAAATGGACCCGCATAAAAGCGTGAGGTTTTCTCACCCCATTCCTCTTCATTAAAGACATCTTCTTTTCTTTCTTCGCCTCCATTAAATTGTCTAGTATACTCACCTGACACAAAATAACCCAAATTAAATCCTGCCGAAACATTAAAATCTTGGTTCGCATAATACTTCATAGATAAAGGCAACATCATTTGATGCGCATTAAGCTTATTGTTTGTTGTTTGCGTTATTTGCTCACCCGTAGTGTCCGTAAACGTATATTCGTCTTCGTATTTATATCCGACATTGGCGTAAAGCAATTCTGCTTGAAAAGCCCAATTAGGTTTGAATTTATGCTCCAATAATCCACCTCCATAGAAGGAGTATTTGGTGCCATTTACAAAACGAGCATTTTCATTAGAGTCTTTCTCTGTAAGATTAGAGCCTATTAATCCACCTTTAATACCATACTTAATTTGTGCTGAAGTCATAGTTGCCATCAATACACCAAGAACAAAAATTGCTTTCTTCATTTTCAAAATTTAATTTTCTATAGAAAACGAAAAAAAACCTGCATTCGTATGATGATTTGCAAATAAAGAAAAACGCTACCGAAAACGGCAGCGTTTTTTATACGTACTAATTTGTGTAAAATTAGAAGAATAATGAGAATCCGATCAGACCTTGGAAAGCACTTGGCGCTTTGTTTTCGTCTAAAGTAAGGTTATATCTCAATTTTGGAGTTACTGCGATGTTTGGTGCTACGAACCAAGCATAACCACCTTCGAAACCAACCCAGTTTGCATTGTAGTCTCCGTTAGAAACTCCTGTAAAATCTAATCCTACCGGAATTTGGTTAATGATATAATATTGAGCTCCTACTTTGTATACGAAGTTACCATCTTCTCCATCAACACCTGTTTCTCCGTAACCTAAACCAGCTTTAATAGCTAATTTATCCATTACGAAATAACCTCCATCTACACCTAAATTCCAAGATGTATTACCACCATCAACTGCTTGTAAACCGAAAGAAGTGTTACCTGTCGCATGAGAACCTGTGTTTGCTTCGATTACCCATTTTCCTTTTGCTAAAGCTGCGTTTGTTGTTTGCGCGCTAGCGAAACCAAAAAGTGCTACAGCACCAGCTAAAAATAATTTTTTCATTTTCTTAACATTATTTAAGGCCGCAAAGGTAGTCAGATTTGTAGTGTTAACAAAAAATTAACATACTTTTTAAAATGACATTTATCATAGTACTAAACGTCGCTTTCGCGTAACCTTTTCTCCTCTTCTCCGTATGCCCCAATAATCTTTCGTACTACAGGATGTCGTACCACATCTTCTTCTGTCAGGTGTACAAAACCAATTTCTTTGATGCCATCTAAAATGCGCATGGCTTCCCGTAAACCGGATTTCTGCTTCAAGGGTAAATCCACTTGGCTGGGATCACCTGTTATAATGAACTTGGCATTCATACCCATTCGGGTAAGAAACATTTTCATTTGGGAGTGCGTTGTATTTTGCGCTTCGTCTAAGATGACAAAGGCATCATCCAACGTCCGGCCTCGCATAAAGGCTAACGGTGCGATTTCAATAACCCGCTTTTCGATAAAGCCTTCGAGTTTTTCATGCGGAATCATATCACGCAAGGCATCATACAAAGGCTGCATGTACGGATCGAGCTTTTCCTTCATATCTCCAGGAAGGAAGCCCAAACTCTCCCCCGCCTCCACAGCTGGTCTTGTTAGGATAATTCGCTTAACTTCTTTATCACGAAGCGCGCGCGCGGCTAATGCAACGCTGGTGTAGGTTTTCCCAGTTCCAGCAGGACCAATCGCAAACACCATATCTTTTTTATCAACTTCCTTTACCAGCTTTTTAAGATTGGTGGTCTTAGCTTTAATCACTTTTCCATTAACGCCTTTCACGATAATATCTTGATCAAAAACCAAGGATTTTTCGTCATCACCTTTTAATTGGAGAAGATTTTCGACATCTTTTAAAGTAATGGCGTTGTGTTTTGATAAAAAAGCAACAATGTCGTCCAGCTTCGCTTTAAAAATATCCAGCGCTTCTTGGTTGCCCATCGCGAAAACAAAATTGTCTCGACCGGTGATTTTTAAAGTGGGAAAACTTGATTTTATTAAATTGAAATTCTGATTCTGTACCCCATAAAAAGCTTTGGTATCGATATCAGTAAGTTCATAGTTGAGTTCGAACATATATATTGTCTAATTTTGATTTAAAAATATAACAAAAAAATCAATTTCGGTGTTTTTTCGTTGGGAATATCTACCCATTTTCTGCGCTCTATTTCTTATTTTTGCGATATGCCTATTATTACGCTTACGTCCGATTACGGAATTGTTGATCATCGAGTAGCCTCTATCAAAGGAAACATCCTCAGTCTAAACCCAGAAATCACGATTGTTGATATTACCCATCAGATAGAAGCCTACAACTTGAAGCAGACCGCTTACATTGTGCGCAATGCGTTTCGTCATTTTCCTGTAGGAACTGTGCATATTATTTCGGTGGACAGTTTCTTTAAAAAGGATTTTCGTGGTTTGATTTATAAAATCGATGGTCATTACTTCATCGCGCCTGACAATGGAATTTTGAAACTGATTTTTCACGATATTAAACCGGAACTGGTACACGAAATAACTTTTACCAACCGATTTGATGACCAAATCAACTTTCCAACGGTGGACATTTTTGTTCCTGCAGCGGTACATCTTTGTAATGGAGGATTGCCCGAAGTTGTGGGAAGACCCTACAAAAAACCATTGGACATTAAATTCCCACATTCAGTTTTCAATCCGGGGGAAAATATGATTGTTGGCGAGGTTATTTACATTGATTCGTTCGGAAATATCGTTTCTAATATTTCAAAACAATTTT
>JAYRQH010000011.1:0-4024 GCA_041910715.1 Bergeyella sp. | reverse complement strand
TCTCTAAAGCTTCCTTTTTAATAGTAAGGGCAATCATGGAAAAAAAAGATCCAAATGTATTGGGTTCCTCCACCAAGTGATAGAAAATATCTCTTCCCTCTGCAGGAAACTGAACAGAACATAAAGTGACCTTTCCAAATTTTTCTATGAACGCTTTTTTGCCATCATCGCCTATGAATTCAGCATCAATCCCACCAAAAACGCCATCTACTTTGGAATCTAAGAATAGGGTTCTTTCAGCATCAAATCGGTTAGGAAGCCAGTAATCATCAGCATCTAAGAAGGTGATGAACTCTTGTGTAGCTTCTTTAATTCCCAGATTTCTTGTAGCGGAAACGCCTTTGTTTTTACCTGATGGATGTGTTAGCACTTTTACTTCAGCATACTTGCTTGCGAGCTGTCGGCAGAGTGCTAAAGAATGATCACTAGACCCATCATCAATAAGCAAGACCTCTCTCACCTCTGGAAACTGTAGAGTTGATTGTACCGCTTTTTCTATAAATTTTTCGGCATTATATACAGGAATTATGACGCTAACATTCATCATTTACGCAAAAATAACCTTTTCAAAATTAGTGGTAGCCTTTTGATGTTGTGGAGCGCTGTTTTTGTAATTGATATTTTAGGTCTGTTTTGGTTATCTATTCCAAATTCCGCAAAATTTATATCGTAAATCCCCTTTGTTTGCAAAGTGTTATTCATAAGATTATGCGTATGAATTAACTGTATAAACATCGCTTTTTTATCAAAAACCTCTATGTTGATGTAATTTCTGAAATTGGTATGGCGTTCGTTCATAATGGTTTTGGCTTGATGAATGTCTTCCACAATACTCACAAAAGGGTTGGCAGCGGAATAATACTCATTTACCAACACGTTGGCATCGGAACCTGTATTCATTTGTAACCCTCTTCGTAAATCAATTACCGTATTGTGAATAGGCTTGAAGTGGTTCTGTACAGTCGCTACAAAATCTTGGTGCACGATATCATCATTATCAATATCGGTACTGATGACAAACTGAGTTTCTTTTTGATAATATGCAGAAAACCAGTCGAGTATATTTTTGTTAATTTCCTCACCATGTGTAACATACATAGGCTGAAAATTGGGAAATTCATTTTGAAGTTGATGGATGATTTTCAGGTATTTTTCATCGGTTTTTACATCAAAAAAGACCATCCAAACAAAATTTTTGTTGGTTTGATTTTTAAACGAGGGAAAGGTATATTTCTGAAAAAGCTCAAAACGATGCGTGTGCCACTCATCAGTTAACGGTGTAAAACCTGCCCGAGTTTGTTCCCAATTTTCGGTAGGAACATTAAAACGCGTGGTGATAATATGAATAAACGGTCCCATTACAGTATTTTTTTTATGGCTTGCTGAAAACGGGTAATGTTTTCCCAAATACGTTCTGCAGCGTCGTGCTGAAAGGGTTTTTGATGGGCAAAATCCTGATAATCTTTTCCACCCTGTGCAATTTTTGAAAGTTGATCGCGAGTTGCAGAGTTGTCTCCATCAGGATCAAAAAAAAGAATCGCATTCTGATTAAGAATTTCTGGCTCTGGGTTATTATTACTTCCCCAGTATAAGGGAATGCATCCCGAGCGAATTGACTCAAATAATTTTTCGGTGACGTAGCCTTCGGCATTTGTGTTTTCGGGACAAATATTGATTTTATAATTTCGTAAAAATAACTCTTTATTGTCTTGGTATTTTTCCCTAAGCTCAGAAGTATTGTTTAGAAAGGATCCTGCATTATCAACCTTAGAAATTTCATTTGCCATATCGATAATTTTAGCACGCATTCCAGTTTTATCGTGTCTGGAAATATTACATGCAAACCGTTGTCGGTCCAAATTCAGTCGATGTTCTGGTTTATTATAGGTATTGACAATATTCTTGATGGTATCATAGCTACTATCTGGCGGAAATATACTCAAAATCCATAATGGAAAACGCAGATAATTAGCATCGTCACTATATTTAAAGCCTATTGCAAGATCTACTTTCTTACCGTAATGATCTTTATATTTCAAGTAGTTGCTTGAAATTGATTCGGATTCTACGTTTTCACCGGTAAAAAATAAACGTGGCCGTGGGATCAGGTGTATGACTTCTTTGGGACCCATCACAGAAATTAAGTTGAGTACTTTCTTAGGAGCAATATCGTGTTGATTGAAAAACTCCACAAACCAATTGTTTGTAGCGTGCATTTCCCAAAAATTATAAAATGCAAATTTTTCACCAGCATGCTTGATATGGTCTGCTCGGTATTTTTTATATACGTGATGGTAATAGGATAGTTTTTTCATTTTTTTGTATGTAATCTTACCATATTTGCCAGGATGGTAAATCGATACCAAAGGTTCTGTTCTTATTTCTCATTTTCAAAAACATGCCGACATTGGAACTGTAGGTGCAAAACGTTACTTCGGCTTCAGAAAGCAGTTCTATGCTTGCGATCAAATTCATGATTTTACTCTTTTTTACCTCGGGTTTTAGGTCTTTAAATGATTCATGGAAATATCCAGATTCGTCTTTGTCAGTAATGGTAAAACATTGCCAATGAGGATATTTTTGTTGAATTTTTTCAAAAATAGCGAAATCATCCGTTAATATAAATGCTTTTCTAATTCCCGACAGCTCCTCTGCAGCTTTAAAATAATTATCGGCATCTAAAAGGTCGTGCTCCAAAAATTTATCACCACCTCGTATATGAAATCCAATGTAATCCGATGGTAATGCTATTTCTTTCTTTTTTTGATTGATGTACGCAATCACTTCTGCATTAGGACGGTACACAAGGTCGATAATTTTTGCGGTTGCATCTAAAATGTCTCCTTTGATGCCTAATGTTGGAAAATCGTAGTGAATTTTTTCATTTTCCCGATTACGTATTAAATCAAATAATTCATAGGTAAAGAAATCTACTTTATGCCATTTTTTTAACCCGCTAATTTTTTGTTTCTGCCATGAATTATACTTGGGAACATGCATTGGCATTCTGTAATTGTACTGCGCTAGATGATGCTTATTCTTTTCGGTACTGAACGGTTCAAAATAATCGGCCCAACCATTTTTATAGCCAAAATTAGCATCCAACGATTGCAGGTTGAATTGTATTTTATTTTGGAGGCAATACAAAACACCCAGAATCATATTGTTGATTTCCGAATAGAATCCCGCCTTTAAACCAACGCCAAATAGCAGGGTTTTGTCAAAAGAATTATTCAGTTTCGTGTATTCGTTTACTAGATTCATGTTGAAAATTGGCGATATAAGAATCTATTTTTTAGAAATTTTGCATATAGAATATGTATCTCAAAATAATCTTTTAAAGATAGCCCTTTGGGTAAAAATTGTATGGTTTCTCGATAGTTTTTAATATTCATTGGGTAATACTTGAAGAAATAGCCAATAAAACTTAGGAAGGCTATTTTTTCCAAGGTGATATCTGATTTTTTTTGTGGATAGTTTCGCAACTTTTTACGAATAAGTACCGTATTATCTAACCATGTTTTATCAATCGTTCCCGAAGAGTAATGGTCTATTTTTATGTCCGAAATAATATAATTTTGCAAAATAAGAGATGCTCTCAAGCTAAAATCAGTGTCATATCCATGAAATCCAGGAATATTTGCATCGAAATGGAGTCGATCAAAATTATTCGCCGTAATTGCTAAAAATACACCATCAAGAACAATCGCTTCTCGTTTATTTTCGGATGTAGTATTCTCTGTTGCTGGTGCAATATACCATCCCGATGGTGCTTTTGGTACATAATTAGCCCCTGCGATACCCACAACACCTGTTTTTTTATCTTCTAAATGGTTTATCAACGTACTTCCCCAGTTGAAAGTTCTAAAGGCAACATCATCATGTAAAAAAAGAAGAAAGGGATATTTAGCTTTTCGTCTACCCATATTATAGGCTTGTCCAATACTATAGTTATTTGCATTGTAGATTCCTATTACCTCTACATTTTGTCCACATGTTTCAGCAATATTTTGATGAACGGCTC
>JAYRQH010000010.1:0-1868 GCA_041910715.1 Bergeyella sp. | reverse complement strand
TCACCGCAAACCTTTCCAAACATGGCGTGGATGTGAATGGCGATCTTTCGCTAAACGCTGATTTAGGATTAGGGATTGAAAGTCAAAAAACAGAGTTTGATTTGCTGAATAAAAATAAATCGAACTTTTTCAACTTCGGTATTACTCCGAAAATTACGTTATTTAAGGGAAATTCCTATTTAATGTTAGGGTCTAATTTCTCCTTGGCAAGTGGTAAAAACGAAGGTGCTCAATTGCTAGAAGAAGAAAAGCTGTCAAAAACCTACTGGTTTCCAAAAGCTGAGTTAATGCTTGCTGCCACAGATGAATTTAGCTTTTATGCCGGTGTGGATGGTGGTTTGAAGTTTAATTCGTACTCCAGTTTACTTCAGCAAAATCCATATATGATTTCGGATTTATATCTAAAGCCTACACGAAACAAATACCACATTTACGTTGGGATGAAGGGCGACATTCAAGAAGATTTCAAATACGACATTTCTGCTGGTTTTGGTAAGTTGGAAGATATTCTTTTCTTCCGTGGTAATGATGATTTGGGGCAAGGGTTGGACGAGAGCAAAGGCTACGCGTTTGCAAATACATTCAATACCACCTATGATAATGGAACCTTAAGTGAAGTAAAGGCGAGTTTGCAATATTTCCCACTGGAAAATTTAGCGTTGGACGGCGAAGTGAAATTCCAGAAATATAAGTTGGATAACTTTTCAGATATTTACAATGTTCCTTTGGTACGTGCGGAACTGGGTGCGAAATATACCATGCTCGATAAAAAACTTCTGTTAGGCTTCAAAGGATTCTTTGTAAGCGATCGTACCACGAACTCGTTTGAGGTGGTTACAACAGCGCCTTTTATCTCAAGCCAAGAGAACACAAATACGAAAGTTGGCGGTTATGCTGATTTAAATTTGTCTGCAGAGTATAAAGTTCACAAAAATTTCAGTATTTTTGCAAACGGAAATAACCTGCTGAACGCTAAATACCAGACCTTCAATGGTTATAAAGTTTTGGGAGCTCAGATTTTGGGAGGTGTGAAAATCACTTTTTAAAAAATTTCGTGTTAGGTTGCATAGTTTAATGGATAGAACTTCGGATTTCGGCTCCGACAGTGAGGGTTCGAGTCCTTCTGCGACCACTAGTTAAAAACAAAACCACCTTATTTTAGGTGGTTTGTTATTTTAGGACGAAGCATTCGCAACATAATACCAGATGCCAAACGCGATGGCAGCAGCGATAATGATGAGCACAATGGTATTAGTCCCTTTGTTTTCTTCGATAAATAAGGTGCTCTTCTTCGCTGGCTTTATCTGATTTGTCACTTCTCCAGTTTTTCCGAAATACTGAGCTTCAAACTCGTTTACAGCTCGGTTATTTGGTCCCATAAATACCTTGAATTGTGGCCATAATTCATGATCTGGAGTCAGTTCATGCTTGGTTCCGTTAGGATCGGTATATAAAGCCTTTGATACATTCTTATTTGTGAGAATGCTTCCTTTTTCTTTTGAACTAAAACTCTGCTGACCTCCATTTTTGTTAATAATAGCTTCCAAGTCGGAGAATTCCATTGCCGTACCCATGGCTAAAGCTTTCACAAAATCTTTTGCATCTTTTAGTCCTATCTTTTTATGGTCAATGAGCATCTTCATGGCGTAGAGATTATCGCCGTTTTTTATATGCGTTTTTACTTCATTCATCAATTCGTGATCCGTCATGGTTTAAATGTTTTAAGTTGATTCTAAAAATACGTTATAACTTTCAAATACACATCAGCCTGTTTTTCAAAATGTAAAATTCTGGAATCGAATTTAGTTGGAATGATCAGTCTTTATCGGACTTTTGAGGGAAATGTAATAAAACTTTTATATCTTTAT
>JAYRQH010000009.1:0-7604 GCA_041910715.1 Bergeyella sp. | reverse complement strand
CCAAAAACCCGATATACTTACCATTGCTCCGCATAGAGTTTACCTGGTTTCACTACAGCCGAACTGTACTTGCTTTCTGTTGCACTAGTCCTCATCTCGCGACGGACGGATGTTATCCGCTATGCTGCTCTTTGGAGTCCGGACTTTCCTACCCTCTTTTAGTAAGAGAATCAACAGGCCGAAATTCTCGTGAGGGGCAAAGATACTTATTCTTGTGGAAAAACGCGTACTAATGGAAAAACGCTTCCTGAGAAGCGTTATATTTTAGTTTTCATCGTTACCTGGCGGATCTAGAAAAACTTCCAGCAAGCCGTCTGGAAGATGCATCTTTATTTGCTTCTTCTCACGATCAACATCATCAATCCAATCTTTAATAATGGGGATAATCACATCTTTATCGTTCAAATTCAATACAAAATAATGTTGCGCTGTCTGGTCATTTACTTCTTTTATTCTACCGCAACTTCTGCCCTGTTCATCAACAATTTCGAATCCTTTGATTTCGTGATAATAAAATTGTTTTCCCGATAAAACTGGTAGTGTCGCGAGTGGAAGAAATACGTTTTTACCCACCGCTTGATCAACCATCTCTTCGGATGCATTTTTAAAAGTCAGTATTTTATCTTCTTTATGCCATTGCTGTTTCTCCACAAAAAAAGGAACCAAAAGGCCGTTCACTTCAACTAAAATAGAATCTAACTTATTGTAAAGCTCGGGCTGATCGGTGTCTAATTTCAAAATAACATTTCCCTGCAAGCCATGACGGCGTGTGATTTTTCCTAAAAAGTAGCAATCTTCTTTTTTCATGAAATACGAATAAAAAACGTGTGTTATAACAAAGATATAAAAAGGAAAGACGCGAATAATCGCGTCTTTCACTTTATTTCATTATTTATCTAATTAAGCTTCTGCTTCTGGAGTTTCTCCAGCTTCTGCAGACTCTTCATTGATAACTTCTGTAACTTCTTCTGCAGTTTCAGCATTTTCTGCTGCAACCTCAGCCGCTTGAGCGTCAGCTTCTGCTTTAGCAGCTGCTGCGATTCGAGCTTCGTTTACTTTTTGTTCAGCTTCGAAAGCTGCTTTTTTAGCATCTGATTTTGCGGTAGCCAAACCATCTACTTTACCTTGTACTTTAGCATCTTTAGCCTCAACCCAAGCATTGAATCTCTTCTCAGCTTCAGCCTCGTCGAAAGCACCTTTAGCAACACCACCTTGAAGGTGTTTTTTGTACAATGCTCCTTTGTAAGAAAGGATTGCTCTAGCCGTATCTGAAGGCTGTGCACCGTTGTTTAACCACTTTACTGCAGCATCAACGTTAAGCTCGATAGTTGCAGGGTTTGTAATTGGGTTGTAGATTCCGATTTTCTCGATGAATTTACCATCTCTTTTCGCTCTTGAATCTGCTACTACAATGTGGAAAAACGGTTTTCCTTTTTTACCGTGTCTTTGTAATCTAATTTTTACTGACATATAATTTTCGCTTTGTGGGAACTCGTCCCGGTTAATTATTTAAGTGTGCAAAGATAGTATTTTTTTTCATTTAACAATCTCACAAGAACCATTTTATGAGAAAATAATGCATTAATTTCTATTTTTAACCAACACCCAGGAGTGAAATTTCATGATAACACCGGAAAGAGGCTCTTTCCACTCGATAAGATACCAATAGGTTCCTGTGGAAACCGGTCTTTTAAGCCGGTCTTTACCATCCCATATAAAATCTTTGGTGGTACTGTGATAAATTTCTTTTCCAAATCGATCAAATACCAGAAAACGGACATCATTTTTAATGCGAAGCATCGAATAATCCAAATAATCATTAACCCCGTCGTTATTGGGAGTTATGGCATTAATCAGATTGAGATTGAAAAATTCCAGACTCACGATTTCACATTGTAATGCATTCCGTACATAAACCCGATGCATACCATAACTTAGGTTGCTAAAGCTAGAAGAAGAAACCCATGAAACGCCATCTAAAGAATATTCGTACAGCGACGAGCCGCCCGTAACTTCCACTTTCACTGTATTATCTTTCACTGTGAGATTGGTAATCTCTATTTTTGGTTCTGGAAGAACATCAACGTATTGGCGATAGGCACAATTCCCAACAAATAAATCCACCCAATATTTACCCACCGACACTTCACCGGAAGATGATGTACTGCTCCCTGTGCTCCATACGTAAGCATCATACCAGGCGCCCGCATCCAGAACAGTTTTTGAACTCGGACATATGGTCACATTTTTTAGAATTTCTGATTTTTTACTGTGATTAAAGCGTATTTGTACTTGGGTAATATCATCACAACCCGCAGGATCACTCCATCTGAAATAAAAGTCGGAATCACTTGTCAGCGTTTGCTTTTCAGAAACTGAATTTTTATTTAATTCTGCATCTACTTTGGTTTTAAAAAACCGTACTTGAGTGTAGTTTGCCATTTGTTTTGCAAGCACAAACAAGTCAACCTCTTCTTTGCCATCCAAATCCGTATCGCAGATGTCGAAATATTTCTGTTTTTCTATAACCAAGCGAGGTTTTATTTTAAAATAAAGGTCGCCAAAAACCGCAGGGCAGCCACTTTTACTTTTCACCTCAACCCGGACATGGGTATCTTTTGAAAAGGACCATGAATTCGGTAATTGCTGTGAAGGACCATCAAAAAGTCGGTATATAATCGTAAAATCAGATAAGTTTTTGACAATAGCATTGGTAACATCCGAAAACTGAATATCTATTTTTCCATCAAAATCATCATCACAAAATTCGGTGGTGAACAATGCCGTATTCAGTGTAGCAACTGGAAAAAAAGACAATTTCACTTCCGTTACCGCTTCGCAACCATCGGTAAGTGTAACCCAAGCATACACCGTTTTTTCTGCTGAAGAATAGGCTTGTGGTCTACTTATTTCAGTTCCATTTAAATGATTTTCTGCAGCGGACTTGCTTGTATAAAACTGAATTTTCGCGATGGATCTATCCGTAACATTCGCATTGAGCAAATTAAAAACACCGATACCATTTTCCGCACACGCTTTTAATTCATCTGTTTGCAAAACAAGCGGCTTACGAATAACATCGATACTTCCCACCTGAAAACATTTGGTTTTTTGACTTTGTATACGGTAAAAATATTTCTGCGACTCCACAACAACCGTTCCCACCAGCCGATTTTGGTCGTAGTTCGCATCTTCGTTCGACTTGTAATAGTGCACTTCAAAATCGGGATTGGTATTCAGAATTTGCGAATCGAAACTTGAAAAATCTAGAGTTGATGTCGGATTGCAAATCGTAACAGAAGAAGGAATTCCAAATGCTTTAGGAGCAGTTCCGAAAGGGTCATCTAAGGTTGCTGTTCCAGTCCAGTTAAGTTTAAAAGAACTGTCACCAATTGGTCTATCAATTAAAAGAAAATACGATTCGCCAGCGACTACCTGTAGCGATTTGATATAGTTATCACCATGAGAACCTGGGCCTTCGAAAAAATCACCATCCGGCTCCGTCTCACGCATACCTGTGTGATTATTAACGGCTAGCGATTGTCTGGGATTTGTTGTTGAACATCTTATGGCGGTTCCAAAATTAGAGCAGCTCACATTTGGCCCGAAAATCCAAAAATCATAATCAACATTAATATCGGTATTATCCGGAATCAGATCAAAACCCAAAGTACCAGAGGTCTTCACGGTAAACCGAATCCACAATGAATTGTTTTCCTGACCGTTACAAACGTTGTAATAATTGAGCTCCTGCACGCCACTCCCGGCAGGATTTAGCGCAATTGTTTGATTACCACAAATTTGGATATAGTTGATACAGTCGGTGGCTTCACGTTGGCCAAAAAGTGAAGTTGTTACGAAAACAAAAAAGAAAGTAAAAATCCTAATCAATAGTCACTCTATTTTTATCAATTATTCTAACATACCCATATAAAAAAGGCCTAAACACTTTTGATTTTCTTCAATTTTCAACGATGTTCGCAGATGATTGACCATCGCTGGCGAACTCCAATAACAACCAACGCGGTTGGCAGTACATGTTAGATACATATTTTGTACAGCCATTGCCGTAGCCGCGATCTCTTCCCACTCGGGCACCAAGCCACTAAACTCACAAACAATGGAAATAACGGCGTTTGCTTTGCTTACTTTGTAGCCGATATCTTGGTATTTTTTTTCTAAAAAAGTTTGAGGCGGCGTTATCGTTTTGTAAATCGATTGCAGTTCTTCTCCTAGGGCATTTTTATCTTCATTTCGAAAAATTTTGAAGCGCCACGGTCTCGTTTTTTTATGATTGGGAGCCAAAACTGCTGCACTAAGTATCTCGTCTATAATAGATTCTGGAATTGGTTTTTCTGAGTAATCTTTAGGGAAGACACTTCGTCTCTCCTCAATGATGTGTTTTAAAATTTTAGCATTTTCCATAGGGTAAAAATACAAATTGATGGGGTATCTTTCTGAATTATTTTCTGGTAATTTCATACTGAACTGCAGGCTTGCCACCCAGTTCAATTTCTTTCGAATACACAAAACCACAGTTCTCCAAAACCGATATAGAAGCTTTGTTAGCTATCATCGCTCGACCCACAATTTGATGGATGTTTAGCACCTGAAAACCATAGTTTATGCAAGCCTTAGCAGCTTCCGTTGCAATCTTTTGATTCCAAAATTTTTCAAAAATTCTAAAACCTAAATCTACTTCTTGAGTATCGGGATGAAATTTTAAACCACACCAGCCTAAAAACTCGTGATTTTCTTTCGAAATAATCGCCCATCGACCGAAACCATACTTTTTGTACTCTTGATAGTTCTGCAAAAATAAACGTGCTTCATCAACACTTAAAAAAGCGTTGTCTCCTGTAAATTGCAAAACATTAGGATTTGAATTTAATTGGTAAAACGATTCGGCATCATTTTCATGGAGCTCACGTAAAAGAAAGCGTTCTGTTTCTAAAATGAACTCCATACACTAAATAATTTCTTCGATTCTCTGATGGATTTTGTTGAGTACGAATTCATCGCCAACCCTTAGACCAAGCATTTCCTGAGCGATTGGGCTTTCTTTTGAAACTGCGTAAAATCGGTCGCCTTCAAAAAAGAACTCTCCCAAAGAAACCGAAATGTAAAACCGTGCTTTATTTGTGATCACCAAAGAGCCGAGATTGACGGTTTCAAATTCGGTATTTACAACGCGTGCCATCGCTCTCTGCATCGTGTAGAATGTTGCCAATTGCTTTTGCAACTGGTAAATTTCCTCTTGAGCCTCTTCGCGTATGCTATCGTATTTCGGTGTTTTTTTGATATCCCGACTTGCTTCCACCGTAAACTCAATGAAATTTTCCAACTTTTCTATCTTATCCGAAATCATTTGCAGAACAAAGTTTCGGAGATCTTTTTTATCAACAACGCGGTGATTCATAAAATAAAAATACTAAAAAGTTCATTTAATGCAAATTTTTAGTATTTAGTAGAATAAAAAAAAGCCTTCCAAAACTGGAAGGCTTTCTTTATAAAAAATATTAGTTTTCTGTTATCTGCTTTAACTTGTTTAAACCCTTTCCGTATGAGTCATCCATTTGGCTATCCATAAAGATACTCATGAGATTCATTGGATAGTCAAGTTCACAATCCAAAGTCCACGTTACTTCCGTTTGGTTTCCCTTAGGCTTTAGCAAAACTTCCGATGTCGCTGTGCTTTCAAATGGTTTTTTAAAAATCATTTCTGTTTTCTGTCTTTCGTTAGGCACGAGTTCCAAAATCTTATGGCAACCCTCACCAACATGTTCATTCCCAACCCAACAATACTGATCGCCAATCTGACCTTGAGTACCCTGATAGGTTAACTTCAAATTAGGATCTAAATCCATCCAAGGGTTCCACTCGTTAATACCTTTAGTCGTGCTAATCTTTTCGTAAATTTTTTCTGGAGTTGCGTTTATGGTAATCGTCTTTTCAAAATGATATTGTTTACCAATTACAAACATGAGAATTACCAGTAACAAAATGATGGCAGCAAAAATTCCTAAAATAATGCGTAATGCTCTTTTCATAGTTTTCGTTTTTTGTATGATGCAAATATAAATTATTTACAAAAACGAGATGAAATTCTTCATATTTGTGATGTATAAAAACATTTCTTTGTGAGTGTCTTTGAAAATCAGGATAAGACATTAAAAACTTAATAAAATACGAAGCAAACACATTTCTCTATATTTGTCAATTATACTAAATACTAAAACAATCCATGGAGGTAAAACGAATATTTGATATACCCTATTATTCCTACGAAAAGTACAATAAGGAAATCTATGTTAGCGATAAACGCAATGGATCTTGGGTAGGCATTTCTACTGAAGATTATTTGCAAACCATAAATCAGCTTTCGCGAGCCTTACTAAAGTATGGACTTAAAAAAGGGGATAAAATAGGACTTATTTCCTCAAACAACCGCGTGGAATGGTGTTTCTTTGATCATGCGGCACTACAAATTGGTTTGGTCACCGTTCCCATCTACCCTTCCATCTCCGATATGGATTGTGTGTATAATTTAAACAATTCGGATACGAAGGTATGTTTTGTGTCGGACGAAAAATTATTTATTAAAATCCAATCCATACAAAAAAACCTCCCTCAACTTCAGGATATATTCACTTTTGATGAAGTGCGCGGAGCTAAAAATTGGAAGATGCTTTTAGCAATGGGTGAAAGTGAAGAAAATCAGCCCGAAGTAGACGCTTTGAAAGAAAGCATTTCGGAGGATGAGTTGGTTTCTATTATTTATACGTCAGGAACTACTGGTACACCAAAAGGCGTGATGCTTACCCACAAAAACATCATTTCCGACGTTATCGGTTGCTACGATGTTGTACCCAACAAAAAACCACAAAATAAAGCATTAAGTTTCCTTCCACTTTGTCATGTTTACGAACGCATGATACTGTACATCTTTACGATGAGTGGCATTTCTATGTATTTCGCAGAAAGCACCGATAAACTCAGTGAAAATCTTCTTGAAGTACAACCCGAATATCTTACTGTTGTACCCAGAATGGTGGAAAAGGTCTACGACAAAATCTACCAAAAAGGCACACAAGATGGCGGATTAAAAGCAAAGATATTCCTCTGGTCACTCAAAATTGCAGCCAATTATAAGTTGGGTGAACCAAAATCCTTTGCCCATCGTATTGCGGATAAACTCGTTTTTAGTAAATGGAGAGAAGGTCTGGGAGGGAATATCATCACATTGGTTTCCGGCTCAGCGGCACTTTCTACAAAGCTAAATATCATGTTCCAGGCAGCAGGAATTCCTATTTTAGAAGGCTATGGCCTTACCGAAACATCGCCCGTAATTGCTGTGAATAGTTTTGAACACATGAAAATTGGTTCTGTGGGCAGGCCAATACCAAATGTCGATGTTAAAATTCAGGAAGACGGAGAAATCACAGTTAAAGGTCCAATTGTGACCCAAGGATACTACAAGAATCCTGAACTTACAAAAGAAGCTTTTACACCAGATGGTTACTTTAAAACAGGTGATATTGGCCATTTAGATGAAGACAATTTCCTTTTTATTACCGATCGTAAAAAAGAAATGTTCAAAACTT
>JAYRQH010000008.1:0-3172 GCA_041910715.1 Bergeyella sp. | reverse complement strand
TGTCCGTATATTTTTGAATGTAAAATTTCCATTTTCTTTTTTAGTGTTTTCTCATTACCATTTGGCTAAACGCTTCAAATAGCTTTGAATCGTATTTTCCAAGCCCATATACAATGCTTCGGAAATGAGCGCATGGCCGATGGATACTTCCAATAAATTCGGTATGGTATCTGAGAAATATTTTAAATTTTCTAAACTTAAATCGTGTCCTGCATTAATTCCCAAGCCATATTCAGTAGCTTTTTTTGCCGTTTGCAGATAATCTTTTATTGCAGCCCCTTTATCTGTTGGATATAATTTGGCGAAAGCCTCCGTGTACAATTCGATGCGATCGGTTCCTGTTTTTGCTGCCCATTCTACCATTTCTGGATCGGGATCTAGAAAAATTGAGGTTCTAATACCTGAATTTTTAAAAGTAGCAACTATGTCCTTTAGTTTTTCCCAATGCGTTTTACAATCCCAACCTGCATTGGATGTAATGGCATCTTCGGCATCGGGAACCAACGTAACTTGCTCCGGCTTTACATCCAATACCATTTCAATAAAATCTGGATAAGGATTTCCCTCGATATTATATTCAGTGGTTACCAACGGTTTTAGATCATACACGTCTTTTTTTGTGATATGCCTTTCGTCAGGTCGTGGATGTATGGTAATTCCTTGCGCACCGAAGCGCTGTGCATCTATAGCAACTTGAGTTACACTGGGAACATCTCCTCCACGAGAATTACGTAACGTTGCTATTTTATTGATATTGACACTTAATTTTGTCATGATTACATTTTGTTTATTTGCATGATTTCTAATCCGAAGTTTTGTGCAGCCACCAAGAGATGATCGAAAATGTCTGATTGTACGCGCTCATAGTCTGCCAAACCAGAAAAAATTGTGAAACAGTAAATCTCTAGTGGCATACCTTGCGTAGTAATCTCCAATTGACGAACAAGGATGATTTCTTTTTGCTCAATATTTGGATTATTTTTAAGGTAATTTTCTACATATTTTCTGAAAACACCAATATTTGTGAGTTGCTGTCCGTTAAGCACCAAATCAGCATTATCAAGTGCTTGGCGCGTTTCTTTAATCTCGCGTTCTTTGGCATCCAAATAGTCCGAAATCAGATTAATACGCTTCAAATTATTGATATCTTCGTCTGTTAAAAACTGAAAAGATTTGATATTAAAAATCATCGAACGCTTTATACGTCGAAGATTGCCCTCTGTCATCACTTGATAATTACGAATTTCGGTGGACATTAAATCGTATGTAGGAATTGTCGAAACGGTTTTATCAAAATTAACAATTTTTGTTGTCAATAAATCAATATTTACGATATTTCCTTCGATATTGTATTTCGGAATTCCGATCCAGTCGCCAACCTTCATATTCTTGGAAGTTGCCACGTGAATGCCTGTGACAAAGCCCAAAATAGTATCTCGGAAAACCAAGACCAAAACTGCGGTTATCGCCCCTAAACTACCCAAAATTGTGGTTGCATTAATACTGAAAATAATCTTTATCGCAATGAAGAAGAAAATTACACCGCCAAAAATTTTCAATGTTTGCGATATCGCCCGAAATGCGATAAGCTTATAGTTGTCTCCGATATTGATGAAATAAAGTTCTAAAGACCGATACAACCGTAAAGCTGCTCCGAAAATAACCACGACTTGCGCAATATCTACGATTTTATCTAAAACACCCTTGGTGATTTTATGCATACCTTCGTAGAATAATGAATTGAGCGCAAAACTACAAATCACCAATGCCATTATGTGGATGAGCGAGTTGATAAACTTCGACTCAAACAATGCATGTATAAATGGTCTTTTGGTTTTATTGATAAATGTCTTGGAAAATAAGGTGACTAGAAATTTTAACGTAAAATCAATCAGGAAAAATAGCGCTACAAGAACGATTATTTTTGTGGCTACTTGAAAAATCCACGCCGTACTTCCATTGAAATACAGTGCATAGAAATCATTAATGGCATCGCTGATATCCATTAAGAAATCCTTGGTATCTTTAAGTTCTTCCTTCATTGTTACAAAATTAAGAAAATGCTTTGGTATCGTATGATATATTTTTACATTTATACCATAAAGCGACTTTATGGACTATACTTTAATTACACTTATTAGCTTGGTTTTGCTCATTCTTGGGATGATTGGTACGATCTTACCCGTTCTTCCAGGTCTGCTCCTCAGCTTTTGCGGCCTACTAATTTACAAATACGGGACCGATTCGGATCTTAGCATGGCCTATATCATTATTTTTGGACTACTCACCTTACTTTCTGTCGTCCTCAACTACGTAATCCCCGCTCGAACCAATAAAAAATTTGGCGGTACGCGCTGGGGAAGTATTGGCTCGGTGGTAGGAACTTTTGTTGGCTTATTTTTTATCCCAATTCCTTTTGGTTTTTTAATTGGGATGTTGCTGGGTGTTTTTGTAGGCGAATTATTGCACGATATGAAAGATAAGAAAAAAGCATTTAACTCCGTAAAAGGTGCGTTTGTTGGATTTATCTATGGAACCGGTTTTAATTTTATGGTAGGTTTGGCGATGTTTTTGGTAGTACTTATTCACTCTTTTAAATCATTATGGTAATGAAAATTCAAACCATTCTCGCAATAGTTCTTTTCGCCTTGGGCATTTCGTGCAAAAGTCAAAAAAAGGGTGAACCAACTCATTCAAAAGAAGAAAGTACAAAGGTTAATGCAGCAGCTATTGTAAAAAAGGACGGACTTTATGTCATTAAAGAAGGTCAAACCATTTCGCTTCCTAATGAAAAAATGAATATCACCTTTCATAAAATTATAGAAGATAGTCGATGTCCGAAAGAGGTAAATTGTATTTGGAGCGGTGTTGCTGTCGCTGATGTTGAGCTGATTGGCTTTATTGCGCGACCTAGAAAACTAAATATTGCCTCAATTGACTTACCGAGTAAAGGCTACCAAAGATCGTTTGACTATCAAGGATATACCATTACTTTAGAGCAGATAAGACCCGAAAAATCCAATAAATCGAATACAAATTCGGGGTATGAAATCGGTTTAAAACTGGAGAAACGAGGAAATAAACCTCAAATTCATCCTACCAAATAATTTCAGTTTTACTCACTGATTTTAGGTATGCGTTTATTTTTGAAAACGGTTTGCTACCATAAAAG
>JAYRQH010000007.1:0-3088 GCA_041910715.1 Bergeyella sp. | reverse complement strand
CCACCATCATGCCTTACTATATTAATACTGGAATGTTCGATGGTGTAAAATCCGGACTTATACCAATTCTCGACGCAGAAAAAACAGCTGAAAAAATCATCCGGGCTATTTAAAAACAAAGAAAAATGGTAGCCTTGCCCATGCCGTTCTGGTTTATCCGATTATCACAAGGTATTTTACCTTTGAGTTTATATGACTGGGTAATGGAACATATCTTTGGCATCTACAACACGATGACGGATTTTAAAGGAAGAATTTAAACTTCCTTTTTAAAAAACAGATATGTTAAAATTTGTTAAAATCAATCAATCGTTTGATTGATATTCTTGCATGCTTTAATTTTGTGCCTTATAAAATTGAACAATGCTAAGCAAAGAAGAACATATTCTTTTGCAAGCGGAACTACTGTTTGCAGAAAAAGGGTTTAGCGCAACTTCTACACGGGAAATTGCAAAGGCAGCGCAAGTGAATGTCTCGATGATTGCCTATTATTTTGGTTCTAAAGAAAAGCTTTTTGAGCAGATTTTCATTTACAGAATGCAGCAAGGCTACGATTTTATCCAGCAAACAATGGAAAATACGACGCTGTCTGCCATCCAAAAACTTGAAATTATTATTGAGCGCTACGTGCAGCGGGTTCGCACCATGAAAAATTTCTATCTCATACTTCAACGGGAACAACTTAATTTCAAGCGTACGTCTACAATCCAAATTCTTAAGGAATCGAAATTAAAGTTTCTGCATTTTTATCAGAAAATAGTTGAAATGGGTAAGCGAGAGGGAATATTTACTAAGACACCCGATGTTACTTTAGTTCATGCGACTATCTCGGGGACCTTATTCACTGCAATGAACATGTATGAGGTTTATCAAGAATTCACTTCGAAAGACACCCCTGAGGATACCTATTACCAACAACTCACACAACAATTAAAAGACACTGTAAAACTTCTTGTAGGTTATGATGAAAAATAAAAAACGAATCTTCACCATGCTTTTCTGTAGTATGAGTGTTTTAGCTTTTTCTCAAGGGAAAATGTATTTAACAGTAGATCAGGCAGTTGCTTTAGGATTAAAAAATTCAAAAAATCTGCATATCGATGAAGCTAAAATTAATCAAGCAGAAGCTAATGTGATTGAAGCCAAAAATCGAAAATTACCTGATTTAACGATTTCGGGAAGTGCTTTGGCATTGGCCAATGCAAATGTTGATCTCAAAATTGCACAGGGCGGCGCGGCAAATGCTCCGAAAGCCAATTCGGCTTTTTTTGGAAACGCCAATCTTTCGTTACCTCTTTTTTCTGGAGGCCGCATTAAATATGGAATTCAGTCTGCGGAATATGTTTTGGAAGCGGCTCGTCTCACCGCGGAAAATGATCGAGATGCTGTGGCATTTACAATAGCGAAAGCGTATACCAATTTGTTTAAATCCGAGAAGATGATTGAGGTTTTGGAAGAAAGTTTGAAGTCGTCGAGACAGCGCGATTCTCAATTTTTAAAGTTGGAAAACAACGGTGTTATTGCACGAAATGATCGCTTAAAAGCAAGTTTACAAACCTCCAATTTAGAATTACAGTTATTGGATGCACAAAATAATTTTCTCGTGGCTAATCTGAATATGGATTTACTCTTAGGTTTACCAGACGATACGGAAGTTGAAGTGGATTCCGCTTTTTGGGAGCAGACCAATGACCTTCACGACTTAGCATATTACTATTCACAAGCCTTTCAGAACCGAAATGATTTGCAAGCTTTAGCTAAACAACAGTCAGCAGCGAACTTAGCGAGCAAATCGGCAAAAGCGGAGGAATTGCCTAGTCTCGCACTCACAGGCGGTTACGTGGCGGCTCATGTCCCTAAAATTCTCACAATAACTAATGCAGCTAATGTGGGTTTAGGTGTGCAGTATGAACTGTCTCATCTATGGAAACAAAATTCGAGTTTATTACGAGCCGAAGCCAAAGAGAAGGAGCTTCATGCAACTGCCGACTTGTTAAGAGATCAAATCAAGGTGGAAGTTTTTCGGGATTTTCATTCATCAGAATCGGCTCAAAAGAAAATAGATGTACTCGAAAAAACTCAAAATCAAGCAGATGAAAATTATCGAATTACAAAAAATAAATACGATAATGGCTTGGCAACCATGACAGAACTTTTGGATGCGAATACGGCTCAAATTTCTGCACACATCGAAGTTGCTAATGCGAAAGCAGATGCAGCATTAGCACAGAAAAAACTATTGCAATCTGCTGGAATATTACTTTAAAAAAACGCCTATTATACTATTAAAATTATGTCAGAATCAAACGAAATACAGTCCAACAAAAAGAAAAAATCACTTTTATTTCCGATTATACTTGCCGCAGTGGTTCTTGGCGGCGGAGCTTACGGATATCATGCCTATTCGTATGGGAAAACACATGAGTCAACCGATGATGCGCAAATTGCTTCCAATATGTCGCCTGTGGTTTCTAAAATATCAGGATATATTAAAGAAGTGAAAGTTCATGATAATCAGTTCGTTCACAAAGGAGATACTCTAGTGGTTTTAGATTCGAGAGATCAGCAGGTTGTTTTGCATCAAGCCGAAGCAGCCTTAGGAACAGCTCATTCCAACGTTTTTTCAGCTCAGGCCAGTACGCGAGCCACTTCACAGACAATCACCACTACGCAAGCGGCTATAGCAACAGCAAATGCACAGATTGAGGCTGCCAAAGTGAATGTTTGGAAAACGGGTGAAGATCTGAAACGCTATCAAAATTTGATAAAAGATCACTCAATAACCCAACAACAATACGAACAAGCGTATGCCGCAAAGTTGGCAGCAGATAAGCAATTGCAGGTTTTGGTGGATCAGAGAAATCAAGTGGCTCAGCAAACGGGTGTCGTGCAATCGCAAACCCAAGCCAGTTCACAACAGATTGGTGTGGCAAATTCGGTTGTGAAACAGCGCGAGGCTGATGTTGAAAATGCGCGACTAAATCTTTCTTATACGGTTATTCTTGCTCCTGAAGATGGTTTTGTCTCCAAAATTCCAGTTCAAACAGGACAATTTATTCAAGCGGGGGCACAATTATTTAGTTTGGTG
>JAYRQH010000006.1:0-3710 GCA_041910715.1 Bergeyella sp. | reverse complement strand
GACATCGTTTCGGGTTGGAAAAAGAAGCGTTTTGATAATGTGATGACTAAAAATTTGCCGTCAAAACTCTTTAATTCGGCAGCTCGTAAAGTTTCAGGAGTTGATTTACATGATTTCAATTGTGGTCTTAAGGCCTATCGTAAAAATGTGGTAAAATCAATTGATGTTTATGGAGATATGCACCGCTACATACCCGTTCTTGCTGCAAATGCGGGGTTTAGAAGAATTACGGAAAAGCCCGTTCAGCATCAGGCTAGACCTTACGGAACTTCCAAATTCGGGACCGAACGTTTTGTACGCGGATTTTTAGATTTAATTACTCTATGGTTTGTGAGTCGATTCGGGGGCCGACCAATGCATTTTTTTGGTGCTGCAGGAACGCTGATGTTCATCATCGGTTTTCTTTCGGCAATTTGGTTGGGTATTTCCAAACTAATTGACGTGTATGTATATAAAGTGTACGGGAATTTGCTGGCAAATAATCCTTGGTTTTTCATCGCCTTAACAATGATGTTAATGGGAACACTACTATTTGTAGCTGGGTTCCTTGGCGAGTTGATTGTACGGAGCAAACGCGATCACAAAAATTACAATATCGAAGAAGTTATTTGATTGCTTAACAATAGACTAAAAATCCACTCTAATAGGTTGGATTTTTTGTCATATAACGTATATTTCAACAGAAAATTTAGCCCAAATCTTTGGAATCGTGTCTGAAAATTATTGTAAATTGCCTTGATATTTTTAAATATGAATTTAAAGAGAAACAGCGCGGTAAGTCTTAGTGTTTTAGGCTTGCTAACGCTAATGACGAGTTGTGGTAGGCTAGAACCAAAGGGTGAAATCGAAATGAAGGAATTTGCTGTTGGTGATTTTACAAGTCTCGAAGCGAAAGGGAAATTTAGAGTTTTTTATATCGAATCCGATCTCAATAAAGTAGAGGTTGAATCTTTTCCCAATTACATCAAAAATTTGGATGTAGATGTAGATGATGCTCAGCTACGTCTGGTAGAAAATCGAGCAACAAAAGGGCAGGAATTTTACACCGTTACAGTCTATTCAAAAAATAAAATTAATCAATTAAAATTAAAAGATTCCGTTGAATTTAATGTTTCAGGAGAAATGGAAGCTCGTGATCTGAAAGTAGCTATCCAAGACAATGCGAAGTTTATCGGTTTTGTAAGATCACCCAAAGTTGTTTTAGAAATGAAAAATGGGAGTTTGGCAAATTTTTCAGGTATAAGCAGGAACGCAACGCTCAAAATTCAAGATACAGCAAATATTATTGCAACATATTGGCAAGTAAATTCCTTAAATATCAATGCGAAAAACGGCTCGTATACTGAGATTTCAACAAAAGATACGTTGAAAGGCGAAATTGATAACACGGCAAAATTGACGTATTATGGTGATCCAGTTCGCGCAATAAAAATTGGCAAAAACACAAAAGTAGAAAACGCAAAACTTTAAAATTAGAAAAATACATATGACAACAGTAGACAAGGCAAAATTGTGGCTCACCGATACGTTTGATGAAGTTACACGTAATGCAGTTCAGGAACTTATCGACTCCAACTCACCTGATTTGGAAGACTCATTCTACCGTGAACTGGAATTCGGAACAGGTGGTATGCGCGGGATTATGGGTGTTGGTACCAATCGACTAAACAAATATACTTTGGGGCAAGCAACGCAAGGTCTTGCCAATTACTTACATCAATCATTTCCAAATGAGGAAATAAAAGTGGCTATTGCCTACGATGTGAGAAACAACTCAAAAGAATTTGGGAAACTGGTGGCTGATGTTCTTACCGCTAACGGTATCAAGGTATTGCTTTTCAAAGAACACCGCCCAACTCCCGAACTTTCTTTTACAGTTCGAGACAAAAAATGCAATGCAGGAATTGTACTCACCGCTTCACACAACCCGCCAGAATATAATGGCTACAAAGTATATTGGAATGATGGTGCGCAAGTAGTTCCACCAGATGACGAAAATATAATTAAAGAAGTCTATGCCACGAAGTTTGATGAGATTAAGTTTGATGGTAATGACGACTTAATCGAGTGGATTGGACCAGAACAAGATGACGTCTATATCGATGCATGCATTAAAAATTCAATGTATCAAAATGTTGGTCGTGATATGCTCAATATCGTGTTTACGTCTATACATGGAACTACCTATACAACGGTACCAAAAGCACTTAAAAAAGCAGGTTTCACGCGCATTGACTTGGTAACGGAACAGATGATTCCGAGTGGAAATTTCCCAACCGTGGACTCTCCAAACCCAGAAGAGCCAGCAGCGCTTTCTATGGCTATGGATTTGGCTCGTATAACAAATGGTGATATCGTTATAGGAACAGATCCTGATGGAGATCGTTTAGGTATTGCAGTTCGTAATTTGGATGGCGATATGCAACTGTTGAATGGTAATCAAACCAACACCATTCTTACGTACTATATTCTTGATCAATGGAAAAAAGCAGGAAAAATCACAGGAAAGGAGTTTATTGGTTCGACCATTGTGACCTCAGATATTTTCTTTGATATTGCCGAAAAATTTGGAGTTGATTGTAAAGTAGGACTTACAGGTTTCAAATGGATTGGTAAGATGATTCGTGATTTCGAAGGTAAAGAGAAATTTATCTGCGGAGGCGAAGAAAGTTTTGGTTTCATGACCGGAGATTTCGTTCGCGACAAAGATTCATGCGGATCAATCCTTACGGCGTGCGAAATTGCGGCTTGGTGTAAAGCCAATGGCACTACGATGTATCAGTATATGATTGATATTTACAAAGAACTTGGGCTGTATTATGAAGGCTTAATTAACGTTGTTAAAAAAGGTAGAGAAGGCGCTGAGGAAATTCAGGAGATGATGAAAAACTTCCGCGAAAATCCACCAAAAGAAATCGCCGGTTCGCCAGTAGAAGAAGTAAAAGATTTTAAAGAACAGACATGCTTGGTTGTTTCGAAAAATGAAAAGAAAGTCATGGACGATATTCCAAAATCCAACGTACTTATCTACTATACCCAGGACGGCACGAAAGTCTGTGTAAGACCATCAGGAACCGAGCCTAAAATTAAATTTTATGTATCGGTGAAAGATTCCATTCAATCAGAAGCTGATTTTGTGGCGAAACTTCCGGTTTTAGAAGCAAAAATCGAGCAGGTAAAACAAGATCTTGGTTTGTAATTAAATCAGAATAAAAAATAAAAGAAACTTTCCGTCAATGGAAAGTTTTTTTTGCTTATTTAAGGTAATTTGAACGAAATTTTCACTCCTAAAATCTCCTAAAGTCATTATTTATCAATAATTTTGTTATCTATAACCAAGGATAATACTAAACAACAAGTGAAAGTTTCAAAGCTAGCAGCAAACCTAATCGGATCCGAAATTGTGAAGATAGGAAACGAAGTGAACGACCTTAAGGCAAAAGGTGCCGAAATCGCAAATCTAACGATTGGAGATTTAAATTCGAATATCTATCCAATTCCCACGGAGTTGAAGGAAGAAATTCAGAAGGCATACCAAAATGATCTTACGAATTACCCTCCGGCAAATGGTTTAGCAAACTTACGTGAGGCAATTTCAAAAGATCTTAAGCTGCGATGGAATTTGGACTATTCACCTGGAGATATTCTTGTAACGGCTGGTTCTCGACCGTTAATCTACGCTGTTTTCAAAACCATTGTAGACGAAGGTG
>JAYRQH010000005.1:0-2594 GCA_041910715.1 Bergeyella sp. | reverse complement strand
TATCGAAATATGATTAATCCGTTTAGATCCTGTATAGCCCGTAGCTAAAGGAATATCAACAATAAAAGTGATTCCATCTGGAGTAATTACGTCCAAAGTTCCATTTTCATATCCTACCAAACCTATCTTCGAAACAGGATTGTAATCGAACGCTGAAATTTTAACTTCATGAAGACCATTTGCTTTCGAAAGCTTTGAAATTTCACCTGTTGATGGAGTGTAGTAAAAAATCCCATTTTCTGTTGCCGCAATTAGTTTTCCTTGATCTTCTCGTATCTGAAGAACATTATTATAGGAAAACAAATCAGACCAACGTGTAGAAGAAATTTTTTGAGCAGAAAGGCCCAACGCAACAAACACGGAAGCAAATAGATAAATTCTTTTCATAGATTATGCTAAAATCTTTTCATCAATAACTTGGGTGTTCCAAGCTATATTTTTGATTTTTTTGTTTTTGTCGAAATAAAAATCAATTCGACCCAGCAGCAATCCTGCCCAACCCACTTGGTTAATGAGTACATTCTTTCCCTGTCGGTTAGTGTAGCTTTGTGGCTCTGGTAAGAATGTATGTGTATGTCCTCCTAAGATCAAGTCGATATTTTCAGTTTGTGGAGCCAATTTTACATCGCAAATTTTAGAATCATCAAATTCGTACCCGAGATGCGAAAGACAGATTACCAAATCACATTTTTTTTCATTTTTCAGAAAGTTGGAATAGTGTTGGGCAACTGATACAGGGTCGTTATACACCGTTTCTTGATACTGTTTTTTTCCTACAAGACCATTGAGGTCGATTCCCACTCCAAAAATACCGATGCGAATACCGTCCTTATCAAAAATTTTATACGGCAAGGTTTTTCCATCTAAAATGGTATTGCTAAAGTCATAGTTCGAGCAAATAAAAGGAAATTTAGCGTTGGGCAGAACATTTAAGAAACCTTCCAATCCGTTATCAAAATCGTGATTTCCCATAGTTGCAGCGTCGTAACCCATCATGGACATTAATTTAAACTCCAACTCGCCTCCAAACATATTAAAATACGGTGTTCCTTGAAAAATATCACCCGAATCAAGCAATAAAACATTCGGTTCTTGCTTTCTAATTTCGGAGATTAAGTGAGCACGCCGTGCAAAACCTCCTTGGTTGGGATTTCGTGTGTACGAAGAATCAAAAGGCTCGATGCGACTGTGCTGATCATTGGTATGTAAAATTGTCAGCTTCTTTTCGGTGCCATCTAAAATGAGTGATTTCGCAAAAACTCCATTAGGAATAAAGGACATACCTACACCTCCCGCTGCTGCAATTTTTAAGAATTGTTTTCTATTCATCTTGGTGCTTATTTTTGAAGAGTTAAACGAATATCTTTCGGAATAACGACGGTTGGATGAGCTTTAAATTCTTCCACATACAGGTCTCTCAATTTCAATCCCGTCATTATCATAGTACCTTTCTTAAAAAAATTCATATTGTCGCCACCCATCGCCAAATAATCGGAAGTTGCAATATAGTATGTTTTAGCAGGATCCACCTTTTTTCCATCCACTAATGCGGTTAAAAGTTCACCTCCTTTTGTTTCAATGGTTATGCGCGATACGGGGTTGTTTTTTAGGTTGGAAACGTAATAGGAAAAGAGGTCATTCATCTCACTCCCATTAAGTTTAACGATTACCAACTCATTTTCGAAAGGCATCACTTCAAAAACATTTTTAAGAAGAATATCGCCTTTTCCAATTGTTGAACGGATCCCGCCAATATTAATAAGAGCAGCATCTATAGTGGGATGATTATTGGAGTTTGCCCATTTCATAGCAGCATCATATGTATAATCCGCTAATAGATTTCCCAAACTGGAATTGTCTCCCGACTTGGTCAGCTCAACATCAGTGTAGGAAAGTTTCGCACTCATCTGCTTTTCTAAAGACTCCTTGTACGGATCAATCACCTTTTTCATGGCAACATCCTCTTTCATATCCGCAGAAATGGAGGTGTTTTGATGAGGCTGCACTTGTTGGAGAGCCCAATTCGTTTTGCAAGAGACAAGTGTTAAGGCGACTATTGGTAAGAGCCAAAATCTTTTCATCATAACTATCATTCTAATCCATGCAAATATAACTATATGAATGGTAATACTCATTTTTTTAACTTTTTAAAGGAATAAAATCCTAAATTTGTTTTTTAATTACCTGTATTTATGAGCAATTTAACTGGGGTAGGTGTTGCATTAGTGACGCCTTTTAATGAAGATTTATCTATTGATTTTGAAGCATTAACACGACTTGTCGATTATAACATCGAGAATGGAACTAATTTTCTTGTTGTTTTAGGAACTACTGCCGAATCAGCAACCCTATCTAGCGAAGAAAAAAAGCAAGTTACCAAGCATATTATTGAAGCTAATAACGGAAGACTTCCATTGGTTTTAGGAATTGGTGGCAACAATACCATGGAGGTGAAAAAACAAATTGAACAAACCGATTTATCAGCATTTGAAGCAGTACTTTCGGTTTCTCCATATTACAACAAACCCAATCAGGAAGGCCTTTATCAACATTACAAAGCGCTTGCAGAAACAGGAAAAAAGATTATCATTTAC
>JAYRQH010000004.1:0-3929 GCA_041910715.1 Bergeyella sp. | reverse complement strand
TTTTATGATTGAAAACATAAAAACGGAAAGATAATCTTGGTACATTCGCAGGTACAATACCCAAAATCACAACCTTATGAAACTAAAAACAAATATCGTCATCATAACTTGTTGGGCTGTTTTAGGCAGTTTGAATGCGTGCAACAATCCAAAAAACAAGCCTATGGAAATGGTGGTTAATGACCCAACTGTGAATAAAGCGGAGTTAAATGAAGAAGTCAACAAAAAGTTGGTGATGGATTTTTATCAGCAAATGTTTGGCGATAAAGATGTTACGGCGGTCGATCGTTTTATCGGAAGCACGTACACTCAGCATAATCCGATGGTGGCCGATGGTGCGCAAGCTTTTAAAGACGCTGCAAAAGTTTGGTTTAACGGTCAACCTAAAACCAAAATTGATGTACAACACATTGCCGCTGACAAAGATTTGGTTTTTATTCATTTAAAAAATAAAAATCCAGACGGCACCTTAAAATCTACGATTGATATTTTCCGAATAGAGAACGGTAAAATCGTGGAGCATTGGGATGTTCAGCAGGACGTTCCGAAAACAGCAGCAAATAAACATCCGATGTTTTAAATCAGACATACATTCATTTCACATTCTGTTTTTAGGAAGTTCTTTGCGCGGCTTCCTATTTTTGAAATGTGAGGTGTTCATCTTAAGATTTTCAATGTTTTTTTATCCATTAATAACCTCACCACCGTTAGGATGAATGACTTGCCCTGAAATATAACTGGCATCATCCGACGCTAGAAATAAAAATGCAGGTGCTACTTCGTTCGGCATTCCGGCGCGTTTCATCGGTGAGTCGCTTCCAAATTCCGAAACACGCTTCGCATCAAAAGAAGAAGCAATCAAAGGCGTCCAAATCGGGCCCGGAGCCACAGCATTCACACGGATTTTTTTGTCCATTAAGTTCACTGCCAAACTTCGGGTAAAAGAAATGATGGCTCCTTTTGTAGCCGCATAATCTATGAGTTTCGGACTGCCACGATACGCCGTTACCGATGCAGTATTGATGATGTTGGATCCTTTTTTAATGTAAGGCAATGCAAACTTGGTTACCCAAAATGTTGAGAATACATTGTTTTCAAAGGTTCGCACCAACTGATCGGTGGAGATTTCGGTAAGCGAATCGCTTTCCCAATGCAAGGCTGCATTATTGATGAGAATGTCAATTGATTTGAAGTATTTAATGGTGGTTTCCACCGCCCGTTTGCATTGATTTTCTTTGGCAAGATTGGCTTTGATAATGTGGCATTCGACGCCATAGGCTTTCACTTCGGAGCGGGTTTGTTTTGCATCGGAAGTCTCAGATAGATAAACAATGCTGATGTCGGCACCTTCTTTAGCAAAAAGCAACGCCACGGCTTTTCCAATTCCGCTGTCTCCACCCGTTATTAGAACTTTCTTACCTGCGAGTTTTCCTTTTTTAGGATATTGAATAGGATCAGTTTCAGGAACGGGAATCATATTTTTTTCTAATCCAGGTCGGCGCTGCTCTTGTAAAGGTCGTATTTTCTTTTTAGTTGATTTTTTCATAATGATATTTTAAAAATAAATGCAAAAATCAAGCAAAATTTCAATATGAAGATATAATTAACATTATTAGTAATAATTTGTTATAAAAATAACATTTATAAATAGAGTATGGATTAATTATTGCATGCATAAAATCTACATATAATTCGTTTCTATCACATGTAGTATTGATGTTATGATAGTACCTGAGAATGTTTTGTTGAATTACGGTGCTGAATTGAAAAGCTATCAGCCCAAAGAAATTATTTTTAAAGAAGATTTTTTCCCTCATTACTATTATCAAATTCAAGACGGTACCGTCAAATTAAACAACTATCATGAGGACGGCACAGAGTTTATCCAAAACATTTTAGGAGCGGGAGAAAGTATTGGCGAATTTCTTCTTTACGGGGATAATGCCTATCCTATGAATGCGGTGGCTATTACGCATTGCACCATTTTCTGTCTCAACAAAGACTATTTTTATCAGCTTTTGCTGGATCAACCCCAACTTACCATAGCACTTCTTGAATGTCTATCTCGTCGACTGTATTTTAAATTGCAGATGATTCAGAATAATTCGGAGAAAAGTCCACGATGTAAAATTCTATTTTTTATAAATTATTTCAAAAAGCTTCAAAACACACAGCAGCCGTTTTCTTTCGAGCTTCCGCTAACCCGCCAGCAGATTGCAAATTATACGGGTTTAACCGTAGAAACCGTCATTCGTACCATAAAACATTTGGAGCGAGAAAATGAACTGATGATTAAGCACGGAAAGATTTTTTTATAAGTATGATTTGAGTCATAAATTGTGAGTTTCATTGGTGCATAATTTTGATCTATAAATAATTAACCTATTCCGGAATATAGGATATAATCGTGAAAACGGTTGGTAAAGCAACATTCTAATTTTGATTATTAATTTAAAAAACAATCACAATGAATACTAGACATCCTTATAACAGAAATTACCCAAAAAATAAAACGAGCGCAGAAGATGTATATCAAATGGGATATAATCATGGCTTCAGTGATGGACAGAGTTCTGGATATGAAGAAGATTACGATGACGAATATGCGTATGATAATCACTATAATGACGATTACGATACAGATGAGGATTATGATTACGCAAATGAGTACAGCAGTCGCAATTACGGCAATTACGGAAACAGTAACAACATGAATCAGCCACGAGATCAACAAGGACGGTTTGTTGCTACTGGGCATGCTAATTACGGAAATCAGAGATCGTATGAGTCGGCGCGAAACAGCTCCAATAAGCAAAATACAGGCTCGTCAAAACGAGGTTTTGCAGCAATGTCTAAAGCAGAGCGCACACGAATAGCTCGAATGGGTGGACAAGCCTCGCACGGAGGCGGACGTTCAGGATTTGGAGGAAGGAGAGGTTCTTAATTTTATGCAGTGAGGTTGCTTTTCAGATTCTTTTCTATTCTTATTTGGAAAGTGACCTCTTTTTAACTTTATAAATTAGAAATCATGGCCAGAACACAAAACGATACCCAAAGCGCTACCCTGGATGATCTCACTGTAAATCAAAAAGTAGCTACATCACCATTGCGGAAATTTTTTGTAGCTTCCCTGAAGGATATCTACTACGCTGAATTTGCATTGCATGAAGCTATGCTAAAATTCGAAAAAGCAGCCACAACTGAGGAACTTCAAGAAGCCTTTGAGAATGATCAGTTTGAAACTCAAAAACAGATACGTCGCTTGGAGAAAGTCTTTCAAATATTTAATGAAAAACCAGCTAAGGAAACCTGTGAGGGAATTGATGGTATTTTGAAGGAAGGTGACGAGATTATAAAATCAACTCCAGAAGGCTCCATGACGCGTGACGCAGCGCTCATTATCGCAGCGCAAAAAGCGGAACATTACGAAATTGCAACCTACGGTGGTCTGGTGCAGTTGGCATTAACAATGGGCGAACGAAAAGCAGCAATCATTCTAGAGCAAACACTGCAAGAAGAGGAGGCTACCGACGAGCATCTCACCGAAATAGCAGAGCGATTTATCAATTTCGATGCGGAACAGGAATAATAGTAACCAAACATCCATATAGACTTTATTACAAAAATCAAATGCGTCCATGTACCCGAAACATGCATTTGATTGGATAGCTAGCAAATTTTTTGTTAGCTATTTTTATATACTGTTGGTTATTTATGATCCCAATCATAAACTCGAGATAGGGGTTGGACGTATCTTAGCTATACGAAAAAGAGAAAAAGATTCTCAATACGACCATTTAAATTTTAACCTTATGAATAATCAAAATCCAAAAACAACAAGACCTGAGTGGAATATTAAAAATCTAGAAGACCGTGTGAAAGACTATCGCACCGATACAAAAAACAAACATCAAATTCCAACAGAACAA
>JAYRQH010000003.1:0-5232 GCA_041910715.1 Bergeyella sp. | reverse complement strand
TCCATATCCAAGTGGTTGGTAGGTTCATCGAGTAGTAACAAATCGTTGTTTTGAAGAAGTAGTTTAGCCAGCTCGATACGCATTCGCCATCCTCCCGAAAAGGTATCGGTAATACGATCAAAATCACTTGCTTTGAAACCCAAACCAAGCAAGACTTTCTCTACATCACCTTCCAAATTGTAGGCATCATGATTCTGCAAAATGTCATTCAGATCAGTCATTTTCTGAATCAAATCCGAATAAGAATCGCTTTCGTAATCGGTTCTCGTAGCCAACTGTTCATTAACATCCTCCAATTCATTCTTCCATGCATTAATCTGCTCAAAAGCTTGCAACGTCTCCTCCCAAACCGTTCTTCCTTTTACGAAATCCAAATCTTGTTTTAGAAAACCAATGGTGATATTTCCTTCGGGAACAACGTTACCTTCGTAAAAATTAATTTCGTTGGATAGAATTTTGAGCAATGTTGATTTTCCTGCTCCATTTTTTCCGACCAAACCAATTTTGTCTGATTTTTTAATGGTGAAATTAACATCTCGAAATAGATAATTTCCTGAATGGTGAAGTCCTAAACCTTGTACTGATAGCATAACCGATGGATAGAATTGTAGTTATAAAAATTCAAGTTGCAAAAGTACTGCTTTTTTCTGAGCCTAGGTACGGATTTTTGAAAAGACCATCGCTTCTCTTCCTAGGTTTTGATTACAAAATAAATCGGTCCAAATCCAAAAGCAAGTAATTGATATTCTGATTGATAGTTCGTGTTGCCGACTGCATCTGGTTGAGCATGGCAGCACGATCATGCAATTCGGAAGCGCGATAAATACCGCCATTATTGAATAGTAAGGACTCTTCAGCAGCCTTTTCATCGCCATGAAAGTGAAATTTTATCCAACTTTTTTTCATGTTTTGAATGATAGACTCCTGGCCTTTACTCGTAAATTTTTTTTCGGTGTACATATACCAAACAAAGGGAGGAAAATTGGGCGAAACCTGTTTTTGGAGCCAAATATCCCGTAAAATATTTCGCGAATGAATAAACTCCACCTTTCTTCCTTTTGGCGAGAACGTTGCTAAGCTGAGACCAGCACCAATTACCCCACCGCCAATGTCCACTGCCGATCCCCAAGCGTCATTTTTGATAATTCCGCTTGCTATGGAAGCCGCTGCGCCTGCAAATATGGAGTACAAAACCAAACGATTTGTACGATTATCATTAAGCTGATCTACAAAACTGGCCATTTGTGCAACGCGCTCGCCCTCACAATCAAACTCCGCCGCAACGGCATCTAACTCAACCAAAGCGATGGAAATTTTAGAATTTATGGTGTTTTTCAACTTCAGCATTTTAAGCTGTGCTTGAACGGAAGAATCTGATTTCAGTTTGAGTATTTCGTCCACCTCATCAATAGCGCCCAGCGCATTTAAAATAAGTATCGACTGATCCGTAAACTGCGGATGCAACTGGCTGTTTGCAACCAGAATAGAATCCGAATTATAGCTAGGGAAGTTTCCTTGATAATTATATTCTTTTGGCGCCTTGCAATACGAGTCTTTGAGCGTCAAGAGATTCTCTTGCATGACCTGATTTTTCTTGGATACACAAGAAAGTAGCATAAAGGCGGAACAAAAGAGAACTAAAAATTTCATCATGACTTGGCTTTATGCAAAGTAACGCAAAAAAAAATCTGCCGAAGCAGATAGGTATTACTCGATTCCCAGCAATTCAACATCAAAAATTAATGTTGAGTTGGGTCCAATCTCTTTACTGATTTGTTGATCTCCGTAAGCAAGATGCGGCGGAATAACAAAGCGAAATTTACTTCCCACAGCCATCAGCTGCAAACCTTCCGTCCAACCGGAAATCACCCGATCTAAAGGAAATGAAGCGGGAGTTCCTCGCTCGACTGAAGAATCGAAAACTTCGCCAAGGATTGTTGTGCCGTGGTAGTGGCATTTTACTTTATCTGAAGCGTTAGGGTGTGGACCTTCCGCATTTTGCAAAATCTCGTATTGTAACCCACTATCGAGCGTTTGCACGCCTTCCTTTTTGGCATATTCTGCACGGTACTCATCTCCTGCTCGAAGATTTTTTTCTGCTAATTCTTTTTTGCGTCTCAACAAGACATCGGCAATTCCCATATTCTTTTTTAATTTAAATTTATTAATAATTGCGTACCGTAACATGAAAACACGCTTGATACGACTCTTTAATGTAAAATATTTTTCCTAAGTTTTGATAGTATTTTAATACTTTTTCGAGTTCGGCTTCCAACTTTGGATTACGCTTCAATACGCCATCGAATCGGACGTAGGAGATGTCAAAGGAATTTCCGTAATTATGTGAACTAATTCCCAAAGATGCGTTGGAGTTTACTTTTCGTAATCGACATTGATCTTCTAACGTTCGTGTTATTGAAGAAACCGTCATGTAGCTTTTGGTAGCATCTGCAAAGCGATTTCCAATTCGTTCAAGAGTTAATTTGGCCTTATGAGTTAAATACGGACGACTGTACTCGAGTTTTTGCACCCGGATTCCACGACTTTTTTTATTTACGGTCTTCAATTTACCCGAATCGATGTAGCGTTGAACCGTTTTTGTGTTTTGTAAAATTTTAATATTAAAACCTTTGGAAGCAGCCAAATGAGGCTTATACAAAGGCGTTGCCTGCACTTTAAGCACCTCGTCTAAATCGTAGCATGAGGAGTTTTTGGAACTTTGAGCCTGGAGGGTAGTATATAAAACGATGAATAAAAATACGGCGAAAAACCTGATCACTTCCTGAATTTATTATTAAAAACTGCAAAAATAGGATTTTCTTATGTTTGGGTGCTTATTTAGACCTCTTCTTTGGGTGTATAGGTAATCTTATGCTTGCTTTCTGAAATCACTGCTGGATTTTCAAGACTGAAATTTTTGGTATCTAAAAGTTCTGTTAATAACATACGCATTTGTTCGGCAGCAACTTCTGGTAAGTGGGATTTCTTCGCTGCTTCAATTACTTGCTGTTTACTGTTTTGCTGAATTTTTGCTAAGTCATCTTTCGAAAACAAATTAAAAAACTGCTCTTCAATATTATAGTATTTATAGTCGGTTTCCGTAGAAAGGATTTCTGGAGGCGGAAAATGCAGCAACCTCACCCTTCTATTTTCTTCATCAACTTCCCATTGAAATTTTTCAAAATCATAGCCAATCAAAATTTTAGCTTCAACAATCACCAAAGCGCGCTTCTTGGACGGAATAAAATTAAAAATCTTCGAAGTCTCCTCGTAATTATAGATTTCGTTGAAATGGCCTTCTGCTGATACCACTTTAAAGACTTTGCGCATACTTTCGGCAATAGTATGCGAACTTTCTAAAACAACTGGAGGTTCTGATTTAAAATTTCGAGCTGCCAGAAAAGCGATAACTCCACCTAAAATAAGCCCCATCAAAAGCATCAAAACGATTGTGATCATTTGTGCTGATTCGGTCTGTGTCATTTGGTAGAGAAAAAAACCAAAAAAAACAAGCATTAGAATGCCTACAATCCAAAGCACTGTCTTAAACTTTTTACTATCTATCATCGCTTTCCATTTTATTATAGGTAAAAGTACAATAATTCAGTATAAATAAACTCTCTGCTAAACGTCATTTTTTTAACTAAATTTTAATATTCAATTAAAAAAAGTTCTAAATTTGGACAACACAATAAAAAAACAAATTATGATTAAAAAATTATTTGCCGAGTTTTTCGGCACGTTCTGGTTGGTTTTCGGCGGTTGTGGCAGCGCGATTTTTGCCTCGCAAATTGCACCATCTGAAAATGGACAATTAGGTATACTTCTGGTGGGCGTAGCATTAGCTTTCGGACTTACCGTACTAACTATGGCATATGCCGTAGGACATATTTCAGGCGGACATTTCAACCCAGCTGTTTCTGCCGGTTTAGTTGCCGGCGGTCGTTTTTCCGCTAAAGATTTTATTCCCTACGTTGTCGCCCAGTGTGTCGGCGCAATTGCTGCAGCTGCTGCTTTATATTGCATTAACGGTGGCGCCGGAGATGGCAGCGCCGGATCGTTTGCAACTAATTTTTACGACTCAGCAGTCTATTTTGGCAAAAGTTATACTCTGCAAGCTGCTTTTCTAGCCGAATTCCTCTTAACAGCATTTTTTCTCATTATCATTATGGGAGCCACGGATAAATTTGCTAATGGGAAATTTGCGGGAATTGCTATTGGATTTACTTTAACATTAATACATTTAATTTCGATACCAATTACAAATACCTCTGTGAACCCAGCACGATCATTATCGCAAGCCGTTTTTGTGGGCGGACAAGCAATCGGTCAACTTTGGTTATTTTGGGTTGCACCACTACTAGGTGGCGTTGCAGGTGGCCTAATTTATAAATTTTTACTTCAAAAAACTGATGCAGAAGTTGCTGAATAATGAGCTTTAACACGCTTGCAAAATCCTGCTTTTCAGCAGGATTTTTTTTTACGACACCAAAAGACTGCATCCACGGATATCTGAATGATCAATCCTACCCAGAACTTGAAATTTTCCGTGCGAAATTTTACCCAAATCTTGAGTGGCAATGAAAGCGCATGAATGTTTGTTGGCAAGATCAATAATATTAATCGCACCCGTTTTACCATCTTCCAGGTACGCAAAGGGATCTTCTGTGCTCCGAATTAAAATTCGCATCCACGAAGGAGTCTGATACTCATTCTCGCCTAAAGAATACGCTTGAGAAAGCAATTCAGTCATCGAATATTCCGAATATATTTGCTCTGTCTGAAAGCCGTTCTTTAAAATACTGAGTAACTCATCTTTTGTCATTTCTTCTTTCCGGCCTTTCATGCCTCCTGTTTCAATAACGGTAAGTCCATGGTTCTTTATAAGGTTTTTCGATTGCGAATCACAAAATTCCAGAAAATCCAATAAGGCAAACGAAACTCCAAAAAGCAGAATTTTTTTATCGTGAAGGGTGTTAAGGAGGACTAATAAATCGTCATGATTGTACAGAAAATAGCCGTTTTCCGGTTTTTCTGATTTTTTCATCAGGAAATCAACCATATAGATGAGTGATGAATGTGAATTTTCTGAATAACTCGGTAACAGTCCGAGAAAAATAAAATCCTCTGGCTTCCCTATAAATTGTTGAAAACTATGGTAGATGCTTTCTTCATACAAACTAAAATCAGAAATCCAATGCTTTGATCGATTCATTTGCGTCGTTCCTGAAC
>JAYRQH010000002.1:0-5220 GCA_041910715.1 Bergeyella sp. | reverse complement strand
TGGCAGTACAGGCAGTATGTTATTCCTTTGGTACTACTCCTTTCTTTTGCGGGAGTTTTTAATAAATTCACCTCCAATTATAAGCGAATTGCGGTTGCAAATATTTTTGATAATCTGATGCCGAAAATAGCCAATTTAGTCGCTTTTTCAGCATGCATTTATTTGGGGTTTTCCGAAAATATTTCGTTTACTATTTTTATTTTATTTTTTGTGTTCTCCCTTACTGGATACGCTTATTACACCAATAAACTGGAACCCGTACGCATGGATTTTTCCAGATCGTATTTTCAGAAAGAAGGTCTGTGGAAACAATTTTCAAACTACAGTTTTTTTGCTTTTCTAGGAACTTTTGGCAGTTACGTAACCATCAATAACAATATGGTCGGCCAGTATTTCGGTCCAGAAGAACTCGCATCATACTCAATAATCTATTCGCTTATATCAATCATTGCGATGCCTCAGTTAGGTGTTTTTAATGTTTCGGCTCCAATCATCAACAAATCATTAACTGAAGGAAAATATGAAGAATTGGACGTTTTCTATAAAAAGACATCCTTAACACTGTATTTTATTGGTGCTGTGCTGTTTTCGTGTATCGTTATTGGATTCCCGTATCTGACGATGATTTTTCCGAAACTTGCTCCGCTTCGAGATTTGCAACCTGTCATCTGGATTTGGGGAAGTGCTATTCTGTTTGATTTGGCAACAGGATTTAACGGTAATATTTTATCACTTTCAAAATACTATAAATTCAACATTTTGATGATGTTGGTTTTGGCTGTTTTAACGCTTGTCCTGAATTTTTATTTTATCGATAATACCAATCTTAGGCTAGTTGGCATTGCTATATCAACCGCCATTTCCATTACGATTTACAACTGTATAAAAGTTGTATTCAACTACATCAAATTTGATGTTTCACCATTCAGTATTGAGATGATTTATGCATCTATTGTTTGCACATTAGCCATAACCTTTGCCTTAATTTTACCTGATTTTAGCAATAACTGGATCAACATCATCTACAAACCTTTGGTTGTATTAATCCTTATTGGAATTGGAAACCAAGTTATGAGAATCTACCCTTTGGATGAGTTTCTAAGTAAAGGATTTTTCAAAAGTTTATTTAAATTTTAATAGCTATTAATGGCCTTTAGTAGCGCATTTTCCAATCGTTCTTTTACCGTATTTCTAGCAAATAAACTCCAATCAATCGTCGTATTGGAAACTGAGTGAAGTTGTTTTTCAATATCGGAAATTTCCGAAAAGATAAATGGATAATTGTTCTCGTAATACTTAGGAAAAACAGCTGGCGTTGCAAACTTAATTGCATCACCAATATTACCGCTAACCTTCGTTTTGCCGTACTTTTCATCATTAGAAAAATATTCGGTATCAATCTGAATGGGACACCAAAGTACATCTGCAGACCTTAATCGGGCATCATACTCATCTTGCGACACTTTTTCGGTAAAATATTTCAACTGAACGTTCTTAGGAACACGCTTTTTTGCTTCCTCAATCCACCTCAATTCCTCTCCTTGCGCTTTACCTAGTAAGATCATCTGCGTTGGTTGACCAAAATGACTAACTTGATTCAGTATTCGCTTATAATCACGTCTTTTCTGCGAAACCGCTCCCGGAACAACAACCGTAAAATACTCTGACGTTGATTTCTCTGTTTTATGAACATAAAATACAGGCAAAAACTGACGTTGTTTATTGCCTAGTTTTTCATCCAGAACAAAGATCACCTTTGCATTTTTAAATACTGAATGTACAGAAAGTAATCCTTCTGTAAAAAGTAATTTCAGACGATAAAAAAAATCCTCTTTAAATAATGATTTTACTAAGTTGATTTTTGAAATTGAAGTAAATGCGAGGTTATGAGCTATCAATGCCGTTGGAAATGTAGTAACAATGTCAGAGAACAAATTGAAATATCGATGGGCGGTCCCAATAATCACCAAATCCCAGTTTTCATTTTGTAATATCTGGAGTACATTTGATGGGTTCACAACGCGAATTGCAGAATCTTGAACTTGAAATTGTCGCGAAATTTTATCCGAAATAAAATAGGAAACACTAAAAATTTCGGAATCGTGAAGTAAGCCATAAAAATTGGACAGTATATCAGCGTGGGTGTCCAGTTCGATGTATGCAATTTTGAATTTCCGATTTTCTGACATGTAATTTCCTCTTTTCGTGACAAAGATATAAAGATGAACATTCTTTTTATAGATTTAAAAAAAATTTAAACGTCAAAAAAAAATCTACTTACTATCTTTGTAGCCTTTTAAAAACCAAACAAGCGATACATGGTTATTTTATTCCTCATATTAAGTGTACTTACCGGGGTTATTCTTGGAAGTTTTTTCGGTAAAAATCAGCGTTTTGCAAAAATGTTGTTGATTTTAAGTGCTGGTTTTCTAATTACCATCACTTTCAACGAAGTCTTTCCTCAGGTGTATGCTCACCACGACCACTATATCGGAATTTTTGTGATCGCGGGAGTTCTATTGCAAATGTTGCTAGAAAGTTTAACAAAAGGTTTTGAACACGGACATATTCATCACCATGATGAAAGAGAAAAGCAGATTCTTCCTGTAGCGCTGATGGTAGGTTTGTTTATCCACGCATTCATCGAAGGCATTCCTTTGGCTAATGAAACAGACATCGCCAGTCCGTATCTTCTCGGAATTGTGGTTCATAACATTCCTATATCCTTTGTTTTAGGTGCATTTTTGTTTGGTCAAAAAGCAAAAACATCCGCTTACATAATCACTGCACTTTTTGCCCTGTCATCACCATTAGGTGTTATTTTAGGAAAATATTTTAATCCAGAATGGCAGCCTTATTTCTTGGCCATTGTTGGTGGTATTTTCATCCATATTTCATCGGTAATTATCTTTGAAAGCAATAAAAACCATAAGATGGATTGGAGTAAAATTATTCTTGTTTTAACGGGAGTTGCGTTAGCTTTTTCCATGCATTTGCTGCACCATCATCATTAATAAAAAAAACTCCGAAAAATTCGGAGCTTTTTGTTTATTGTAAAATTGGATCGTATTAAAATTTCCACCCAACGCTTACTGTAACTATATTCCTTTTATTGTCAACTTCCGACACTGCCGAAGAGTCTCCAAAGATGTATGTTGTTGGAGAGTAATATTGAGATCCTGCAGCATCATTTCCATACAAGAATGGGTTTTGATAGGTTGAAGTGATGTTTTGGTAAGCAGCATCAATATAAAAAGAGCGGAAATCATATCCTAAACCAACTCCAAAAGTATTTCTTTTACCAACAAACATGTTGTTAAAGCTTTGGTCTGAGCCCGAACCATCGTTATTAAAAGTATTCATCGTAATTTGATCGAATGGGCTGCTAGCAAATGCATATCCAGCACGAAGTCTAAATTGCTGAATACGGTATTCTGCTCCTACTTTAAACTCAGACAAGTTTTTATAATGATCCGAATAGAATGTATCAAATTCCTGATCTACTTCAGCATAGTCGGTACTGTATTTGGGCTTACTCAATCCCAATGAATAATCTACATTTAATGCAAAATTCTTGTTCGGTACATAAGCAGCACTTAAGGTAGCTTTAACAGGTGATCTGAAATTACGCGATTCCGAATATTGCGTATCGCCATCGACGTCGTAAAACATATAAGCACGATCCATTTGCCACCACGTCGGTGTCTCTATCGCTGCTCCTAGTCGAAACTGATTATTCACCTTCCCAATTACACCAATATTTGCAGAGAAACCAGAAGCATCTTCGGCATAGGGCGTATACTGTTTTGAGAATTTTTCTGAAAAATTAGAAAATCCAGTAACCGAGGATCGGTGCGTTAAAACCGCTGTATCGTACTGATTTAGTGATGACGAGTAGACATTAACGCCCGCACCAACATAAATACGGTTATCGTAATTACCGCCCACTGCAATACTCATCTTCGACATATCACCGTAACGATCGTACGCGTGTCCATCCAATGTCACATATTCCGTATTGGAAACATCGTAGGAAATATTTTGATTCCCAGGAGTTTCGACATAATTTTCAAGTGATTTTGATGCGAAATTAACGCCAACATTCACAAACTTCCATGCCGAACGGCCATTGAGTTCAAAAACAGCTACTCCACCAACTTGCCCCAATTCCGTTTGGTTGGTTTTATAAGAGAGCGAATTTCCAGCAAAATTACTGGTATTTTTATTATCCGCAATTGATAAAGATCCCGAAGCATCACTGGTAATAAACACACCTAGACCCGCAGGGTTCGAATTAATTACTGAAATATCACCACCCAATGCCCCCATTGATCCTGCCATGGAATTGTATTTGGCTGATCCACCTAAATCGGTAGTCGAATAAACATCAATTGAATTTTTAATTCCCGATACATCTTGGGCTTGCGCAAAATAGATGGCAGCAAGTCCCAAAATGCTTAACGATTTTTTTATCATTTCTTATTTGTAAAATAAACTTATTATTGAATTTTATCTTCCACCACCAGATCGCATTCCACCTCCTCCACGAGAACCTCCTCCGCCAGAACTACCGCCAGAGAATCCACCACCTGATGAACGGAAACCTCCGCTCGATGAATTTTGGAAACCTCCTGTGTTACTTCTTGATTCATACGTGTTATTTCTTGGAGTGGTAGTTGATCGGTTATAATTGGTTGATCGATTACCAACATTCGGATTATATTGATTACTTCTCGAAGATGGTTGAGTTCTGTATTGACCGGTAGACGTTCCCATACGATTTGACTGTTGCGCAGGAACTCGGTTAGACGGCGTAAAGCCAGGACCTCGATTGGTATTATAGTTTCGGTTATACGTGGTATTTACACTACCGTTAGATCCCATATAATTTGGTCCAGAAGGTCGCGAAGGCAAATAAGCGTACGGTCTTGTATAATATCCGCCGTACCATGGGCTATAATAGCCACCATACCAAGGACTGTAATATCCTCCTCCATACCAAGGACTTCCCCAAGACCAATTGTTCCAGCCCCAGTTCCAACCGAAGCCCATATTCCAGCCCCAGTTAGAGCCCCAACCTAAATTCCAACCGTAGTACGGCATTCCCCATCCATAGTATCCGCCATACAAACCGCCCCATGGTCTATAAAAGCCCATATCCCAATATCCATTGTCGGTGTAATACGTTTCGGCACCTGAATACGTACCAAAATCCGAAGA
>JAYRQH010000001.1:0-1849 GCA_041910715.1 Bergeyella sp. | reverse complement strand
CCTTTAAGGTCTACATCTAGATATTCTGCGAACATAGGAAACTCTAAGAGTTGGTATACCAGTGCGGAGAATGCATAGTTTGTATTGCGTTTTAATACTAGATGTTCTTTTGCTTTGGTTTGACACCATTGAAGAAGATTCTTATGCTTTGAAGGATTTGACCTTAATTCCGAGGCAAATTTTCTTTTCCAGAATTCGTATGTCTCCCATACTTTAAGTTCTGCATCGTCTTTCCATTTTAGGCTTTCGAATAGATTTGGGAAGATGAATATTATAGCTCCTAAAAGTAGTTGTACTTCTTCTCTTTCGAAAAACAGAGATGAACGAGGTGAGAAAATGTTGATGCCATTTTCTTCGAGGTGGTTAGCCAAGGCTACAACTCTTTCGTTTTTTACGGACTTGAAGAGAAAGGCGATTTGGTTGTAGTCAGTTACCGTTCCGTTGTCCACCATTTCGTTGATGAACGCTAAAACCTCCTTACAGTAATCTTCTAAACTTTGATCGTTTGATACTGTGATTACGGAAGCAGAGTTTGGGAAGTCGCCTTCGCGAGGTGTTATTTTTTTGTCGTATCTGAATTTTTTGTTTCCTTCTTGCCAATCTAGTTGCGACATCCAATCGTTGTAGAAATTGATGATGTCTGGGTGTGAACGGTAATTGGTCGTTAAGGCTACTTGTTTGCAATGTCCTTTTGGGAAGTTGGAAGGGAACTCTAGGATGTTTCTTATCGTTGCTCCTCTGAATCTATAGAGACCTTGGTCGTCGTCACCAACTACGCATATGTTATTATTTTCGGACGATAGGAGAAGTAAAATACGTTCTTGGATGGTATTGGTATCTTGGTACTCATCTACCATTATGTATTTTATTTTGGACTGAATTTCATGAAGGATTTTAGGGTTTTCTTCTAAGAGTTTTAGCGTTTCTGTTTGGATTGTAGAAAAATCTAAAACGTTTTCTGCCAGTAATTGTCTTTGATATATTTTGTAATATTCACCGATTGCTCTGATTTCATCTTCTTCGGCTTCGCAAAGAACATCAACATCTAGGCACTCTTCTGATACTTTAGAAATGTGCTTGATAAGGTTATTGGCCTTAGTCCATCTGTTTTCGAAATGTGTACCGATTATACCTGCGGGATCATCGACTTCAAGGTATTCGTTTAAGTTACGGAAAACTAAGAATTTTTGATCGAACTGATCTAATAATCTGTAGCTTCTTTTAAGGGTTGTGTATTCTCTATATTCTTCGATGAATCGTAGGAAGATCGAATGAAGAGTACCAATGTACATTTCGTTTAAATTAACAGCAATGCCTAATGCCAAAAGTCTGTTAGAGACTCTTGTGATAAGTTCTTTTGCTGCTTTTTCTGTAAAAGTAGAAACCATTATTTGCTCGGCAGGTACATTGTCTTTAATTAAAGAAACGATGCGTTCTACCAAAGTTGCTGTTTTACCCGAACCAGGACCGGCAATCACAAGAAGTGGTCCTTCTTTAGTATCAACAACTTTTTGTTGTGATGGATTTAATGAAATCAAAGTAAATTTTTATTATTTTGTTTTTTATCGCTAAATATACAAAATGCAATTGAAAGAAAAAAGAGGAAAACCATATGGGAGTAAGTAAGTAACTGAATTTGGTGAAAAGAAAATATTTTATTTTGAGATTGAAAAAAAACTATTTAATAGAAAGGGATTACAGCAAAGTAATGAAGAGGTATTCGTGATTTTCCGTGTTTTACTTTATTTCAGCTTTTTTTTTTCATCAGAAAAAAAATAAAAAAGTGTTTTGTAAAAAATCACTTACTCCAGTTACTCCCTAAAAAGAATGAATAAAAAAGACAATGAGT